>CAIXMB010000204.1 GCA_903920435.1 uncultured Actinomycetes bacterium | reverse complement strand
TACGGCCAGATGATGAACGGGTACGCGCTGGAGGCCGGTCTTCGCCAGCGGCCGATCGCGTCGCTGCCCGTGCTCACCCCGTGGCTTGCGTCGCAGTGGGTCAACCTCGTCACGCCGATCCCGCGGGTGCTCGCCGTGCCGATCATCGAGTCGCTGCAGTTCGACTGCGTCGTCTCGGAGCACGACATCGCCCGCTACATCCCCGACCCCGAGGGCGGGCTCACGGGCTACCGCAAGGCGGTACGGCTCGCGCTCGCGAAGGTGCGCGACGGTGAGGTGGAGACGAGCTGGCAGAACTCGTCGATTGCGGGCGCGCCCAGCAACCTCATCCCGAGCGACCCGGACTGGACCGGCCACACGGTGTACAGCGACGTGCGGGAGCAGCACTCGGCGGCCCCGGTCGAGCGCCTCTGGGCAGTCGTCGAGGGCATCGGCGGCGAGAACGGCTGGTACTCCTTCCCGCTCGCGTGGGCGCTGCGCGGCTGGGCGGACAAGCTCGTGGGCGGCGTCGGCCTGCGCCGCGGCCGCCGCAACCCCACCCGGCTCGCCGTGGGGGAGGCGCTCGACTTCTGGCGCGTGGAGACGCTCGAGCGCGGCCACCTGCTGCGCCTGCGGGCGGAGATGAAGGTCCCGGGCCTGGCGTGGCTCGAGATGACGACGACCGCCGATCCCGACGGCGGCAGCACCTACCACCAGCGCGCCGTGTTCTTCCCGCGCGGGCTCGCCGGGCGCCTTTACTGGTACGCGATCCTCCCGTTCCACGGCGTCATCTTCGCGGGCATGGCGAACCGCATCACGCAGGCGGCGGTGCCAGTACCGTAGGACGCATGGCAAACGTTGTGATCGTCGGAAGTGCCAACGTCGACCAGGTGTTCCGCGTGACCGCCATTCCCGCGCCGGGGGAGACCGTGCTCTCGCACGGGTTCTCGATCGCACTCGGCGGTAAGGGCCAGAACCAGGCGGTGGCCGCGGCGCGGGCGGGCGCGGCGACGACCTTCGTGGGCGCGCTCGGCGGAGACGCGTTCGGCGCCTCCATCCGCGAGGGCCTCGCCGCCGACGGCATCGAGGCGCGCATCCACGCCGTCGACGCCCCCACGGGCACCGCGCTCATCGCCGTCGACGACGCCGGCGAGAACACGATCATCGTCGAGGCCGGCGCCAACTCCGCCCTCGCTCTCGACGACACGGATGCCGCGGCCATCGCCGAGGCGTCGGTGCTCATCCTGCAGCTCGAGATCCCGCTCGCCACGGTCACGCACGCCGCCCGCCTGGCTCGCGCAGCGGGAACGCGCGTGCTGCTCATCGCCGCCCCCATCCAGGACCTGCCCGCAGAGCTCCTCGCGAACGTCGACATCCTCGTGGTCAACGAGCACGAGGGCGCCTTCCTCGCGCGCGGCGCCGCTGTCGAATCGCTCGCGCCCGTCGTCATCGTCACGCTCGGCGCCGCCGGTGCCGTCGCGCACGAGAACGGCGGCGAGGTGCGGGTGCCGGCGCCCGCCGTGTCCGCCGTCGATGCGACCGGGGCGGGCGACACGTTCTGCGGCGCGCTGGCTGCCCGGCTGGCCGGCGGGGCAGCGCTCGACGGGGCGCTGCGGTTCGCGGTGGCGGCGGCATCCCTGTCGGTGCAGAAGCACGGCGCGGTTCCCTCGATTCCCTTGCGCGCGGAGATCGAAAGCGCGCTAATGTAACGGAATGGTAACGACGCCGCAGCCCCTGGTGGCTGCGGCTGCCGTCGTGGGGCTCGTGCTGGTGATGACGCTCAGCCCCGACGTCGTGCCGGCCCGCGCGGCGAACATGTTCGCGACCCTGCACGCCCCGGGCGAGACCGCCTTGGTCGCCGGGCACCGGGGCGGCAAGGACGACGCTCCCGAGAACACCCTGCCCGCGTTCGCCCTCGCGCTCGCGAGCGACGCCGACTTCATCGAGACCGACCTTCAGCTCACCTCCGACGGCGTACCCGTGCTCATGCACGACTTCATGCTGGACCGCACGACGAACGGGTCCGGCCCCGTCTGGGCGAGCACCTGGAAGCAGGTGAGCCGCCTCGACGCGGGCTCCTGGTACGACGCGGCATTCGCGGGAACGCGCGTGCCGCGACTCGACGACCTGCTCGACCTGCTCGCGCCGACCACCAAGCGGCTCATCCTCGAGCTCAAGGGATCATGGCTGCCCGCGCAGGTGGCTCCCGTCGCGGAGGCGATCCGGGCGCGGGGGCTCACCGAGCGCGTCGTCTTCGCGGGCTTCGACATCACGAGCCTCTCCGCGGCGCGCGACGCGGGGCCCGACATCCAGCGCGTCGTCATCATCCACGACGTCGTGGGCGACCCGGCGGTGCTCGCGGCGACCTGCGGAGCGGTGGCGATCGTCACGAGCAAGGAGTCGCTGCTCGCCGACCCGGGAGTGGTCGAGCGCGTGCACGAGGCCGGCCTCGGCGTCATGGTCTACACGCTCAACAGCTCGAAGACCTGGTCGGAAGCCGTTGAGTTGGGCGTCGACGGCATCATCACCGACAAGCCCCTCGAACTCGACAGCTGGTTGGCCACGGGCGCGGGATGAGCGCATGATGGAAGGGTGAGTGACGACAGCACGATCGAATCCCGTTCCAGCATCGCCTTCGTCGGCGACTCGATAACCAACCACGGAGACTGGGAGGCCTGGTTCCCCGACCGGGTCGCCTACAACTTCGGCGTGAGCGGCGACACGACCGACGACCTCATCGCCCGCATCGACGGCGTGACCGAACTGCACCCGGATGCCGTCGCCCTCCTCATCGGGACCAACGACCTGGGCCAGCGCAAGTCGGTCGAGCACCTCGTGCGCAATGTCGAGTACCTGCTCGTGACCCTGCGCAAGGCGCTGCCGGGCACCCGCATGCTCGTGCAGTCGATCATGCCCCGTGGCGCCGAGTTCGCCGACCGCGTGCAGGATGCGAACCGGCACCTGCGCCAGTTCGCGCCGAGCGTCAACGCGCAGTACCTCGACCTGTGGCCGGCGCTGGCGGGGGAGTCGGGCGAGATCGACGCGCGCTTCTCCGACGACAAGGTGCACCTCACGGCCGCGGGCTACGAGGCCTGGCTCGGCGAGCTGCGCCCGGCGCTCGAACGGCTCGACGACGCGCCGCCGAGGTCGCGGCCGATCACCATCATCCGCCAGGACTAGGGTCTCGGCTCCGCTCGACCACCGGCTCCGCTCGACCACCGGTGATCGAGCGAGGCCGAAATCACAGTGCCGCGACGAGCGCCCGGTAGAACTCGACGCCGCGCAGGAACGTCGCGACGTGCATCCGTTCGTTCTTGGCGTGCAGGGTGTCGCGCTCGTCTTTCGACATCTCGAACGGCGAGAAGCGGTACACGGCCTTCGAGATGCGCGTGAAGTGGCGGCTGTCCGTCGCGCCGTTCTGCACGTACGGCGTCACGATCGTGCCCGGGTAGGTGGCCTCGACCGTCGAGCGCAGCACCTCCCAGCCGATGCCCGAGAGCAGTGAGGCGGGCGGCGCGGGTGTGCCGTGCACGAGCTCGACCCGCACCTGCGGGTCGCGGACGGCGCGCTCGACGTGCCGCACCACCTCGTCGAGCGTCATGCCCACGGCCACCCGCACGTTGACATTGGCCTCCGCGCGCTCGGCGAGCGCGTTGGGGGCCTGGCCCGCCTCCAGGATGGTGACGGCCTGCGTCGTGCGCACCATGGCCCGCAGCTCGACGCCGGAGCGCGACATGTAGGGCAGCAGCGCGAACCGCGTGAGCCCGATGTGGCGGAACGCCCAGCCGATCGCGCCCGTCGCATGGTCGCCGAGGGTCCGGAACATCTCGAGCGCGGTGGGGGTGAAGCGCGCGGGGAACGGCCGCTCGTTGAGCCGCAGGATCGCCCTCGCGAGCCGCACCGTCGCGGTGATCTCGGGCGGGGTCGACGCGTGGCCGCCCTGCTGCTCGACCACGAGCCGGAGGTCGGCCTGGCCCTTCTCGGTGACGCCCACGACGGCGATGGGGGCGGTCACGCCGGGGAACACGTCCTCCACGATCGCGCCGCCCTCGTCGAGCACGAGGCTCGGCTGGATGCCCCGGCTCTCGAGCAGGTCGACGACGGCGGGGGCCGCCGCGCCCGCCGACTCCTCGTTGTGGGTGAAGACGAGGTAGATGTCCTGGGCGGGAACCAGCCCCGCGGTGAGCTGTGTCTCGACGGCCTCGAGGATGCTGGCGACCGAGCCCTTGTTGTCGAGGGTGCCCCGGCCCCAGATGAGCTCGTCCGCACCCTTGCCACTCAGCTCGGCGGCGAACGGCGGGTGCTTCCAGCCGTAGTCGGTGGCGGGCACGACGTCGTAGTGGGCCATGAGCACCGAGGGCTCGGTCGAGGCGCGTCCCGGCCAGCGGAACAGGATCGTGTACCCCGCGACGAGCTCGCGGTCGAGCCGTGCGTGCACCTGCGGGTAGAGCTCGGCGAGGGTGGCGATGAACGTGTCGAACTGCGCCCAGTCGGTGAGGCTCTCGTCGGTGTGGGAGATCGTGGCGATGCGCAGGAGGGTCTGCAGCCGCACCACGGAAGCCTGGGGAGTCATGATTCGAGCCTACCCAGCCGTGCAGGCGCTACCGTTATGCCCATGAAGCGCCTCGCGTCGTTCGCCGCCGTTCTCGCTCTCTCCGCCGCGCCCCTCCTGCTCGCCTCACCCGCGTCTGCCGTGCCCTCCGTCTCGTGCGACGAGGGCAGCGACGGTGCCTTCTCGTTCGAGAGCTACGACGCCGACTTCTACCTCGACACCGACGCCGACGGCCGCTCGACGCTCACCACCGTGGAGACGTTCGTCGCGCTCTTCCCCGACATCGACCAGAACCAGGGCATGCGGCGGGCGATCCCGCTCAAGTACCAGGGCCACCCCACCGACATCTCCGTGCAGTCGGTGACCGACGGCGAGGGCAACGCCCGCCCGTTCACCACCGAGGAGGACGACGACGGCGAGTTCCTGCTCGTCACGAGCCGCGCCGATCAGTGCGTGCACGGCGCCCAGACCTACGTCTTCACCTACACGCAGCACAACGTCACGCTCTTCCCCGACAACAGCGACACCAACGAGTTCTACTGGGACACCAACGGCACCGGATCCGACCAGCCCTACGGCTCCGTCACCTCGCGCGTCCACGTGCCGGCGGCCCTTGCGGCCAGGCTCACGGGAGACACGTCGTGCTACCGCGGGTTCTCGGGCGCTGGCGGCACGTGCGACCTCGTGCGCGCCGACGAGGCGGACGGCGTCGTGTTCACGACCAGCGAGCAGCAGCTCGCGCCGCGGGAGAACGTGACCGTCGACATCGTGTTCGAACCGGGCACCTTCGTACCCCGCGACGACGCGTACTTCGCCTCGCCGTTCGGGTTCCTCCAGCTGATCGGTGTGCTCGGGTCGGTGATCGCCGCCGTGTGGGCGGGGGTGCTGCGCCGCACTGCCTTCGCCGACGGACGGGGTCGGCCGACGATCATTGCGGAGTACTCGCCCCCCGACGGTATGGACCCGTTCACGGCATCCGTGCTGCTCAAGAAGACCGGTAGGGCCGCCGCCGCGGCGTTCGTCGACCTCGCCGTCAAGCGCAGGATCCGCATCGTCGAGACGCCCAACACCGGCTTCCTCGCGCGCGGCAACAGCTACCTGCTCGAGCTCGTCGACCCTGCGGGGCTCGAGGGGCCGGAGCTCAACCTCGCGCAGGCGCTCTTCGGCTACCAGCTCACTCCGGGCACGGGCTACCTGCTGAGCAGCAAGGACACGACGCTGAGCGAGCGCGTGCGCGGGATCATCCAGTCCACGACCGCGGCGACGACCGCCGACGGACTGCGCAAGAAGCCGCAGGCGCTCAAGGCGATCGGGCCCGTGCTGCTCGCCATCGCCGCGGGTGTGGGGTCGTTCATCGCCGGTGTGACGATGCTCGACAACGCGTCGGGCGGGTGGGTGCCGTTCGCACTCCTCTTCGCGCCGGTGATCGCCGTGCTGATCGTGTTCCGGCTGGTCTACCGCACGCCGCTCACCGAGACGGGTGCGGAGCTGCGCGACCACCTCGCGGGGCTGGAGCTGTACATCCGGCTCGCGGAGGCCGACCGCCTGCAGATGCTGCAGAGCCCCAGCGGGGCGGAGAAGACCGAGAACGTGGTCAAGATCTACGAGAAGCTCCTGCCCTACGCCGTGCTCTTCGGGCTGGAGAAGGACTGGGCGGAGGTGCTCGGCACCTACTACGTCGACGCGGCCCCCGACTACTACTCCGGCTCGGGCGCGTTCAATGCCGCGGTCTTCGCGTCGAGCATCGGCTCGATGTCGTCGAGCGCTGCCGCGTCGTTCTCCGGCAGCTCGTCGAGCAGTTCGTCGAGCGGTGGCGGTGGCGGCGGCTCGTCGGGCGGCGGTGGCGGTGGCGGTGGCGCGGGTGGCGTCTAGAGCTCGCCGACCATGACGAAGTAGCCCACGACGAGGGCGACGGTCATCAGGATGGTGCCCCAGAGCGGCGCCGGCCAGCTGCGGCGACCCGCGATGACGCGCCCGAGGAACACGAT
>CAIXMB010000203.1 GCA_903920435.1 uncultured Actinomycetes bacterium | reverse complement strand
CGGCCTCGGCCTGCCCGGCATCGTCGAGACGGATGCCGACGGCCGGCAGATCCTGTACGCGCAGAGCCTCGGCTGGCCGCCCATCCCCGTCGCCGACCTCATCTCGCACGACATCCCCGTCTTCGCCGAGAACGGCGCGAAGACCCAGGCCATGGCCGAGCTGTGGGATGGCGCGGCTCGCGGCGTCGGCGAGGCGCTCGTGGTGCTGCTCGGCCGCGGTGTGGGCCTCGCCATCGTCTCGAAGGGCGAGCTCGCCCGCGGGCTCACGAGCAGCGCGGGGGAGTGGGGCCACGTCAAGATCGTGCGCGGCGGCAAGCTGTGCCGCTGCGGCGGGCACGGCTGCGTCGAGGCGTACCTGGGCGCAGACGCGATCCTCGCCACCTGGCGCGATGCTGGCGGCGTCTTCGAGGGCTCGGGCTGGCGCGCGATCGGCGAGCTGCTCGAGTCGCGCGATCCGGTGGCGGTCGGCGTCGTCGACGAGCTCGTGGCGACCCTGGGCTCGGCCCTCGGCGGGCTCGTGAACCTCACCAACCCCGAGCGCGTCGTCATCGGCGGCTGGGTGGGCCTGCGTCTCATGGAAGGGCTGGGCGAGCGCATCGCGGCCGCTACCAGGGCCGAGGCCCTCGTGCGCCCCGGTTCGCAGTTCGCGCTCGCGGCCTGCCGTTTCGGGGGCGACACCGTGGCGCTCGGCGCCGCCATGATGCCGCTCGAGGCGCTCATCGCCGAACCGCGCGGCAGTCGGTCGGCGTAGCTCGCTACACTCGTGCCAGCAGGGCCGGATGCTTCACGAGAGGGAGCAGCGGGTCATGGTGGGCGAACGTGCGCAGTGGCATCCGATCATGGCGTGCGAGGAGTACGAGCCGGGTCGGTGGGTGATGATCCCGCAGTACGGCCAGCCGTACGCGATGATCATGATCGTGCGCCACGGCGCCGAGGTCGGCTATCGGGTCGACACGTGGGCGCAGCAGCCGAAAGACCGGATGCTCATCGGCTACTTCACCAGGCTGCGGGCCGCGGCGGCCGCGGGCCATCAGCGCTTCGTGCAGGGCCACACCAAGCCGAACTCCCGCCCGCTCTCCGGGCACGACTTCAGCCGCGTGCCGGGCAAGGCGAACACGCCAAGCCGCACGGAGCGGGACTAGGCATCCGTTTAGACTGCGGGCGTGGACCCCACTGCACCCGCCGGCCCCGCGCTCATCCGCATCGCGGCGCTCGTCACCGACCGCTACGAGGTGATCTCGGGGGAGTTGGGCGTCGACTTCCGCACCGGCCGCCTGCTCGTGGCCGTCACCCGTCGGCCGCAGACGGTGGGCGAGCTCGGGCGGTACGTGCGGGTGGGCAAGTCGACGATGACGGGCGTGCTCGCCAAGCTCGTGTCGAGCGGGCTCGTCTCGCGCGAAGTGAACCCGGATGACCGCCGCGCGAGCCTCATCACGCCCACCGCGCACGGCCGCGAGATCGCCGAGACGCTGGTCACGCGCGTAAGCGCCGAGGTCGGGCGTGTGCTGGAGCCGCTCGAGCCCGCCCGGCGGCGGGAGCTCGCGGGCCTGCTGAAACTCATCCTCGACGCCGCAGACCAGGTCGACGGGCTACTCCCGGCGGAGTAAATCCGGGCGGAATGCTTCCCGTTCGCACCCTCAGGGCGTAGCTTCACTTAGTACCGAATCCGTACTAATTGAAGGAGCACACCATGACCGCCCACGCACTCCACGCCACCACCGCCTCCGTGCCCCGCACTGCGGTGCTCCTCGCCGCGGCGGTCGTCGTCGCCGGTGCCGCCAACTCCGTCATCGCCCTCTCCGCCGTCGCGGCGGGCGCGTCGAGCGAGTACCCGCCGCTCATGGTGCCCGTCTACCTCGCCTTCACGATCGTCGGCGTGCTCGCGGGCTACGCGGGCTGGCGGATCATCCGTTCCCGTGCCGCGCGCCCCGCGCGCGTGCTGCGCGTGCTCGTGCCGGTCGCACTCGTGCTGTCGTGGGTTCCCGACGTGATCCTGGCCATCGTGCAGTTCATCCCCGGGACGAACCTCACGGGTGCGATCGCGCTCGCGCTCATGCACGCCGTCGTCGTGGGCGTGGCGGTGCCGGTGTACGCGCGGATCGCGCCGGTGGCCGACTAGGTGGTGCGGAAGGCGGGACTTGAACCCGCACGCTCGAAAGCACAGGAACCTAAATCCTGCGTGTCTGCCAATTTCACCACTCCCGCTGGCAGCTACGAGTCTAGGAGGGACCAAGGTCCTATGAGGGTACTGAGGGTACCCTTACGCTCATGTCCCGGGGTGTAATTTAGGGATGCGTGCTCCCACCCCGAGCACCACTTGAGAACCAAGGAGAGCGACATTACCGTTCACGAGCTCCAGCCGAGCCTTTTCACTCTCACCGCCGAGCAGGCAGAAGCCATCCGCAACGCTGCTCTCGCGATCACCGCTGACGCGAACACCCAGCCCGACGATTTCAACCTCCAGGCGGCCGCCGCCTCGTTCGAGGTGCCCGTCGAGGTGCGCGATGCGATCCTGAACTTCTCCAACACCGGCTCCGACACCGGCATCCTCGTGATCCGCGGCCTCATCGTCGACGAGGACCTCGTCGACACCCCGCTCGACAACAAGGGCGGCTTCGGCGCGAAGACCACGTTCGCCAAGCAGCAGGCGGTTCTCGCCCAGCTCCTCGGCACGATGATCGCCTACGAGGCCGAGGGCAACGGCCACCTCATCCAGGACATGGTGCCGAACCCCAAGCTCGCCACCACCCAGCAGTCGCAGGGCTCGAAGGTCGAGCTCGAGGCGCACACCGAGCAGTGCTTCTCGCTCTACAAGCCCGACTACGTCATCCTCGGCGCCCTCCGCGGCGACCCCGAGGCCTTCACCTACGCGTTCTCGGGCCGCAAGATCACCGACCTGCTCTCCGACGAGGAGGTCGCAACGCTGCGCCAGCCACTCTGGGCCACCACGATCGACGAGTCGTTCCAGCCGTACGTGCCCGACCCCAAGGCGATCCGCGGCCCGTTCCCGATCATCAGCGGCCCGGATGACGACCCCTACGTCCTCGTCGACCAGGACCTCATGCACGGCATCACCGCCGACGCGCAGAAGCTGCTCGAGAAGGTCGTGCAGCTCTACATCGACAACCGGGACGCGCACAACCTCCAGCCCGGCGACCTGCTCATGCTCGACAACCTGCGCGCGATGCACGGCCGCTCGATGTACTCGCCGCGCTTCGACGGCAAAGACCGCTTCATCGCCCGCGGCTTCGTCGTGCGCGACCGTCGTCGCCTCTGGCCCCAGCTGCTGAGCGACCGTCGCACCGTGGCGGCCGTCTACAGCTGATCCGAGCTATCCGGAGGGCCGGGCACCGCGTGTGCCCGGCCCTTCGTCGTACCATCTATGTATGGTCTTCTTCGAGCAGGCATACCGCGCCCTGATTCCGATCGTCGTCTTCGCGGCATCGGGGGTGCTGTGTGCGTTCGGCGTGCGATTCGTCGGGAGCGTTCGTGCTGCGCGCGTCGCCGCGATCGACCTCGACTTGTACAACAAGCTTCGCGAAGCCGGATTCACCGATGACGAAGCGGCTCAGGCTGTCGTGTCCACACGCGAAGACGGACCTCGACATGAGGCCCCGGGTGCTTGGCCCACCACCTCTCGTCGTTCTCGGGCGTAGCCTCGAGGGATGACGCTCGACGAGGCCGCCCGCATCCTCGGGGTCGAGGTCGGTGCGAGCCCCGAGCGCGTGCAGCGCGCGTTCCGGGTGGCGGCGCGCTCGTCGCATCCGGATGCCGGCGGTGCCGACGCGCGCTTCATCGAGCTGACCGCGGCGAGGGATGCCCTGCTCGCCGCACCGCCGGTAGTCGTCATCCGTACCGCACCCGCTGCGCGCTGGAGCTGGCCGCTGTTCTGGACGTGGACCGCGCTGCTCGCGCTCGCGATCTTCCTGTGCACCTACCTCGCGCCACTGCCGTTCACCATCGTGGAACCGCTCGTGCGCTTCCCGCTGCTCGCGCTGGGGCTCGTCGGCTACGCACTCACCGGTCGCACCCCGCTGCTCGTCGTCGGGCTGGTGGCGCTCGGCGCGACCGCCGTGCTCGGGGTGCTGTTCGCGACGATCGGCGTGCTCGTGGGGCTGCTGCTGCTCGTCGCCGTGGTGTTCGGACTCGTCACGCTCGGCCAGGGCGTCGCCCGGCGGAGGTTCTAGCTCTCGACGATGCCCTCGATGGTCGGGTTCGTCTCGATGACCCAGGCCTTGTAGAACGCGAGTGCGTCGGCGGGCGTGGGGAGCTCTGCGGCGAGTTCGCCCGTGGCGTCCATGCGGTAGAGGGTGTAGCCCTCCGGGTATTCGACGACCTCCGCGACGAGGGTCACCAGGGACTCGTCAGACTTCTTCTGCCTGATCAGGAAGTTCGGTGTGCCCGCGATGGGGTGGAGCGAAAACGTCACACAACAATCCTGCACCGGATGCACGCTTTTTGCGCGGAGCGCCACGGACGAGTTGTCTACCCCGTGCTGTGGACAGTGACGACTGCCCGAATCTGGCGGGCCGCAGTATCGACGGGTGTCAGCCCTCACCACCATCGCCGACCGCGTGCGCGAGCGCGTGCGTCTCGACGGCGTCGACCTCGCCACGGATGCCACGCTCGTCGAGCGCTACGTCACCGACGAGGTGCGGCGCTACAGCGAGCGCGCGCTCGGCGGATCCGTTCCCCTCCTCGCCGACGAGGCGCAGGCCGCGCGCGAGGTCGTCGCGACCCTCACCGGCTTCGGCCCGCTGCAGCCGTACTTCGACGACCCCGAGGTGGAGGAGCTGTGGATCAACGCGCCCGACGCGGTCTTCATCGCCAGGGGCGGTGTCGCCGAGCAGACGCCCCTCACCCTCACCGATGCCGAGGTGCGCGACCTCGTCGAGCGCATGCTGCAGTCGTCGGGCAGGCGCGTCGACCTGAGCTCGCCGTTCGTCGATGCGTCCTTGCCCGACGGGTCGCGGCTGCACGTCGTGATCCCGGATGTCACGCGCGCCCACTGGTCGGTGAACGTGCGCAAGTTCAACCGGCGCCTGCGCGACCTCGGGTCGCTCGTCGCGCTCGGCAGCCTCACGGTCGACGCCGCGGAGTACCTGCGCGGCGCAGTCCTCGCCCGGCGCACCATCGTCGTGAGCGGAGCGACGCAGAGCGGCAAGACGACCATGCTCGGGGCGCTGCTCGCGGCGGCGCATCCGGCCGATCGCATCATCACCGTGGAGGAGACGTTCGAGCTCGCCCTCCACTCCCGCGACGTCGTGGGGCTGCAGTGCCGGCAGCCGAGCCTCGAGGGAACCGGCGAGGTGACCCTCCGCCGCCTCATCAAGGAGGCACTGCGCATGCGGCCCGACCGCATCGTCGTCGGGGAGGTGCGCGAGGCCGAGGCGCTCGAACTGCTCATCGCCCTCAACAGCGGTGTGCCCGGCATGTCGAGCGTGCACGCGAACTCGGCCCGCGACGCCCTCGTGAAACTGTGCACGCTGCCGCTCCTCGCCGGTCGCAACATCGACTCGGCCTTCGTCGTGCCGACCGTCGCCTCCTGCGTCGATCTCGTCGTGCACTGCGAGCTCGATGCGAGCGGCCACCGGCGGGTGCGCGAGATCCTCGCGCCCAGCGGCCGGTGCGAGGGCGGCGTCATCGAGGCCTCGGTGGTGTTCGGGTGAGCGCCCTGCTCGGGCTCGCGCTCGGCGCGGGCGTGCTGCTCGTCGCCTCGCACTGGCTGTGGCCGCGAGGGCACCGGATGCCCCGGCAGTCCGCCCTCGTCGCACTCTGGTCCGACCGGCTCGCGCAGGCCGGGCTCGAGCGCGTCACGCCCGGGATGCTCGGCGCGGTGTCCGTCGTGATGGGAGTCGCCGCGGCATCCGTCGCCTACGCGCTCGTGCCGGTTGCAGTGCTCGCGGTCGCGGCGGGGGTCGCCGTGCTCGCGCTGCCCGCCGTGCTCGTGTCGTGGCGCGCCCGCCGCGAACGCCGTGCGGCACGCGTCGCGTGGCCCGACCTGGTCGACCACCTCGTCTCCGCGGTGCGTGCGGGCGTCGCGCTGCCCGATGGCGTCGGGGGTCTCGCGACGGTGGGGCCCGAGCGCACCCGGGCCGCCTTCGCGGAGTTCGCCGCGAGCTACCGCGTGACGGGCAACTTCGGGGTGTGCCTCGACGAGCTCAAGGAGCGCCTCGCCGACCCCGTCGCCGACCGGATCCTCGAGACGCTGCGCATGGCGCGCGAGGTCGGCGGCGGTGAGCTCACGGCGATCCTCCGGGCCCTCGGCGCGACCCTGCGCGAGGAGTCGGCCACGCGGTCGGAACTCGAGGCGCGTCAATCGTGGGTGCTCATTGCCGCGCGGCTCGGCGTCGCGGCACCGTGGATCGTGCTCGCGCTGCTCTCCACCCGGCCCGAGGCGGCCGTCGCGTACGGGTCGCCCGCGGGAGTCGTGCTCGTGGTCACCGGGCTGGTGGTCTCCCTCGTGGCGTACCGGCTCATGCTCGCGGTCGGGCGGCTGCCCGAGGAGCGGCGGTGGTTCGGATGACCGCCTGGGCGATCGCGTGCGGCGTCACGCTCGGCCTCGGCCTGTGGATGCTCGTGAGTCTCGCACCGCGCTGGAGCCGCCCGCGCCTGGCCCGTCGTATCGCGCCGTACCTCGCCGACGTCTCCGAGCGCGCGCGGGAGTCGCTCGCACCCGCGAGCCCCGGCCCGTTGCCGGTCGTGGGGCTCGCGTTCGCGCCGCTGATCGAGCGCGGCCAGCGCGGGCTCGGCTGGGTGCTCGGCGGTGCGGCGGCCACGAGCCGACGGCTGCGGCAGTCGGGGTCCACCCTCGACCTCGCGGCCTTCCGATCTCGGCAGCTGCTCGCGGGTGTGGCGGGAGCTGCTGTCGGCCTGGCCGCTGGCTGGGTAGCGCCGATCGGCATTCGCGTCGTCATCGTCGCGCTCGCCGGGGTCGGCGGGGTGCTGCTGCCCGATCGGCTACTCCAGCGCTCAGCGCGTCGCCGCCTCGCGCGGCTCGAGGAAGAGCTGCCGGTCGTGCTCGAGTTCCTCACGCTGTGCATCTCGGCGGGGGAGAGCGTGCTCGACGGCACGCGGCGGGTGGCCCGGATCGGCCACGGGGAGCTCTCGCGGGAGCTGGCGGGGGTGGTGGCATCCGTGGGCACCGGGCTGCAGTTCGGCGAGACACTCGGTGCGCTCGCGCGGGAGCTCGAGCTGCCTGCCCTCACGCGTGCGGTCGACCAGCTTGTCGGCGCGCTCGATCGGGGAACGCCGCTCGTTGAGGTGCTGCGGGCTCAGGCGCAGGACGCGCGCGACGAGGCTAAGCGGCGGCTGCTCGAGTCGGGCGGCAAGAAGGAGATCGGGATGCTCGTGCCGCTCGTCTTCCTGATTCTGCCGGTAACCATCGCCTTCGCGATCTTCCCCGGTTTGGTGGTGCTGGAGCTGTGACGATACCTAGCACTAACTAGTACATTGCACTTCTAGGTATACTCGCACCATGAACGTCGACAAGGACCTCGTCGCCGCCATGGCCACGCCGCTCGTCCTCGCGATCCTCGTCGAGGGGCGCAGCTACGGCTACGCGATCCTCAAGCGGGTGCGCGAGCTCTCCGCGGGCGACCTGGAGTGGACCGACGGCATGCTCTATCCGCTGCTGCACCGGCTCGACCGGCTCGGCTACGTGAGCACCGAGTGGGGCGAGTCCGACGAGGGCCGTCGCCGCAAGTACTACGAGATCACCGAGCGCGGCCGCGAGCAGCTCGCCGACCAGCGCCGCCAGTGGGAGACCGCCAACCGCACACTCGGCGGCCTCTGGGGCCTCACCGCCCAGACAGGAGCATGAGCATGGACCTCGATACCCACGTCGCCGAGTGGCGCGCCTCGATCCTCCGCAGTCGCGCCGTCGATCCGGCAGACGCCGATGAGCTCGAGAGCCATCTTCGCGACCGGGTCACCGACCTCCGGGCCGCCGGTCTTGACGACGACGAGGCCTTCCTCATCGCCGTCAAGCGCCTGGGCCAGGTCGACGCCCTCACCGCCGAGTACGCACGCGTGCACAGCGACCGGCTCTGGAAGCAGCTCGCCCTCTCCCGCACCGACGACGAGCCCCGGCGTCCCTTCATCGCGATGCTCGCGTTCGCGGCGCTCGCCGTGGTGCTCAACCAGACCGCCCGCCTGCTGACCCTCTCGCCCGAGCCCGACGCCTGGCTCCTGCGCGACGTCGGTCTCGTCATCTTCACGCCGCTCGTCGGCTACTTCGCGGTGGTGCGCCGGATGCCCCTGCGCCGCTCCCTCGTGCTGCTCCTGATCATCGGGGTGCTCGCGGCGGCGGTGACGCTGTTCCCGTTCTCGGCGGACTCCGCCACGAGTCTCATCGTCGCGATACACCTGCCCATCGTCCTGTGGTTCGTGGTGGGGGTGGCGTACGTGGGTGGGGAGGTGCGGGCATCCGGCCGTCGTATGGACTTCATCAGGTTCACGGGGGAGTGGGTGATCTACCTCGCGCTCATCGTGCTCGGCGGCGGGGTGCTCGCGGGTCTGACCGCGCTGATCCTCTCTCCGATCGCGCCCGACGCGATCGGAGAGGTGCTGGCGTGGGTCGTGCCGTCGGGTGGCGCTGCGGGAATCATCGTCGCCGCGTGGCTCGTCGAGGCGAAGAAGAGCGTGATCGAGAACCTCGCGCCCGTGCTCACGGCGATCTTCACGCCGCTGTTCGCGGTGATGCTGGTGGTCGCCGCCGTCGGCTACGCGATCGCCGGTCTCGGGCGGGAGTTCGACCGCGAGCTGCTCACGGTGTTCGACGTGCTCCTCATCGTCGTGCTCGGGCTGGTCGTCTACGGCATCTCCGCGCGGGATGCGGCCAAGCGGGTGGGCGTCATGGACGTACTGCGGCTGGTGGCGGTGGTCGCCGCGATCCTGCTCGACGCGCTCGTGCTCGGGTCGATGATCGCGCGCGTGGGCGAGCTGGGCTTCACTCCCAACCGCGTGGCGGCGCTCGGGCTCAACATCGTCCTTATCGTGAACCTGTTCGTGACCGCCGTGCTGCTGGCGCGCATCGTGTGGGCACGCACGCCGGCCGCACGCGTCGAGCGCTGGCAGACGGACTACCTGCCCGTGTTCGCGGGCTGGGTCACCGCGGTCGTGCTCGTGCTGCCGGCGGTGTTCGCCTTCCGCTAGCTAGCTGGGCGAGAAGGTGTGGGTCCAGATCTGGGAGCCGTCGCTGTCGAGGTAGACGTACGTGACCGACTTCGGGTCGGGGACGCCCGCCGCATCCATCGCCGGGAACACCTGGTCGTCGCACGACTGCTGCAGCTGGTCGACGAGGCCGTCGAGGTTGCTCGCGGTCGTCGCCACGTCCATCGCCTCCGCGTAGGTGTACGTGAAGATGAGCGAACCCGGCTCCTCGATCTCGACGATGATGTCGGAGAACACGCCGGGGTTCTGGTCCATGACGCTCGGCAGGGCCGCGCGCTCGGCGGCGGCGTAGGCCTCGAGCGCGCTCTCCTCGGTCTGCGTCTGGTCGGACGTGCCCGATTGCCCACCCGACCCCGCGAAGTTGATGAGCGAGCAGCCCGAGAGTGAGAGCAGGAGGGCGATCCCGGTAGCGGCGGCCAGGCTGGTCAACGGAGTACGGCTCATGATTCGACACTATCGGGTGTGGACAGTTGCGACCGAGTCCCTCACGGCGCCGCGACGATGGGCGAGTGAAGCGACTACGATTCTCCGACGACCGCGGCGACGTGCCCGGCTGGGTGCTCATCACCCTCATGACCGCCGGGCTCGTCATCATCATCTGGGGCCTCGCCGGCCCCGCACTCGCCTCGGTGTTCCGGCAGGCGATCGAGCGGGTCACGGGGTTCTGATGCGGCTCAGGGATGACTCGGGGTCGGCCGTCGCCGAGTTCGTCATGGTCTCCGCGCTCCTCACGCTCCTCGCGCTCGCCGTGCTGCAGCTGGGCCTCGCCCTGCTGGTGCGGAACACCCTCGTCGACGCCGCGGCGGAGGGCGCGGGCTTCGGCGCTCTCGCCGACAACTCCCCGGCCGACGGCGTCGAGCGCACCGTCGAGCTCATCACCACCGCGCTGGGCGAGCAGTACGCGCACGATGTGACCGCGTCCACCGGCTCCTACCTCGGGCAGCCCGCGCTCATCGTCACGGTGACCGCGCCGCTGCCGCTCGTCGGCCTCCTCGGTCCCGCCACTCTGGAGGTCACGGGCCATGCCGCTGTCGAGACGCTGGGCTGACGACGAGGGCTCGGCCTCGCTCGAGTTCCTGACCGTCGGGCTCGTCATGCTCGTGCCGCTCGTCTACCTCGTGCTCGCGGTCGCGACGATCCAGGCCGGGGCCTTCGCGGCGGAGGCGGCGGCTCGGCACGCGGCACGGGTGTACGTGCAGGCGCCCGACGCCGGCTCGGCGGCGGCGAGCGCCCAGCGTGCTCTTGACTTCGCGCTCGCCGATCACGGCATCGACGGCGGCGCCGACCTGCGCGTCGCGTGCAGCGCGACTCCCTGCCTCACCCGGCGGGCCTTCGTGACCGTCTCCGTCGACCTCGACGTTCCGCTGCCGCTCGCCCCCACAGCGCTGACGGGCGACTTCCCCCTCGCCGTGCACCTGCACGCGAGCGCCACCGAGCAGGTCTCCCGCTTCTGGAGCCCGCGATGAGGAACGCGATCACGCGCGACGACGGCTCGATGCTTCCGCTCACGATCTTCTTCGGGATGCTCGCACTCCTCGTCGTGCTCATCGTCGTGGCCGCGACATCCGTCTACCTGGAGCGCAAGCGCCTGCTCACCCTCGCCGACGGCGCCGCGCTCGTGGGCGCCGAAGCCTTCGACCTCGACGACGTGCGCGTGACGGCCGCCGGCTACCGCCCGACCCTCGAGAGCACGCATGTCGCGGCAGCAGTCTCCGCGTACCTGGGCACCGCCCCGACTGCGGGGCTCGAGGGGCTGCACCTCGAACGGGCCGAGACGGTCGACGGCCGCAGCGCGACCGTGGAGCTCTCGGCGTACTGGCGCCCGCCCGTGCTCACCCTGTTCGTGCCCGACGGGCTGCGGCTCGAGGTCACGTCGGTCGCGAGGTCCGTCTTCTCCTGATCCGAACAGTGGGTAGCATCGGGAGCATGCTGCGCAGCCTCGGGGGGATCGGGCGCATTCTCGCGTCGAACTGGGCGCCGCTGCTCGCGTGGTTCCTCGTGGGGCAGCTCGTGCGGGCATCCGTCATCGTCATCGCCGCGCCGCTCGGCGCCGAGAGCCCGCTCGCGGCGCTGCTCATCCTGCCGATCGCGGCGCTGGCACGGCTCGTGTCGTACATCGGCATGTTCCTTGTCGTGCGGCACAGCCTGCCCGGCTACCGCGCGCTCGCCGGCGACGCGGTGCGGTTCACGACGGCGCGCGAGACCGTGTCGGAGTTCCTGCGGGTGCTGCTCGTCACGATCGGGCCGTTCTTCACGCTGTACGCGCTCATCGGCCTGCTCAACGAAGACCTCGGCGCGTACGCCGGCCTCGCGTTCCGCTACGCGTTCCTGACCGAGAACTCGCAGGTGCTGCAGGTCGGCGACGGCCCGATCGTGCTCGCCGTGATCGTCGTGGCGTTCGCCGGACGAATGGCGCTCAAGTTCTTCGGGCCGCGCCTGCCGGGCTGGACGGCCATCCCCGGCATCTACCTCGAGGCGACGTGGGTGTTCGTGGCCCTCACCGGTATCAGCTCGCTGTTCGGGCCGATCGTCGAGTGGATCGGCAACCGCCAGGTCGTGCACTGGTGGAACGACGCGCGCGAGTTCCTCGTCGCGGGCCCCGTGCGGTTCCTCGTCGAGGGCGTCGACTGGCTCACCCCCGTGGCGCTGCAGGTCGTCCTGCTGCCGCTGGCCTGGCTCTTCATCGCGAGCATCATCTACCTGCGCTCGCTGGGCACCGTGGTCGAAGACAGCCTGCCCGTGCCGCGCGCGGTCGGTGAGCGGCTGAGCCGTGTTCCCGCGGTGGTGCGCAAGTACGGCTACCTGTTCACGGGCACGTGGGACGAGATCGGCCGCCCCGCGGTGTTCTCGGGCCGCCTCATCCTGCGCTCCGGAATCGGCAACCTCGGCATCTTCCTCGTCGCCTACGCGCTCCTGTTCACCCTGACGCAGTGGCTCAACCGCTGGATCTACGCCGCGGTGGGCGGTCACGACCTCTCGTTCTGGCTCGTCGCCAACGACGTGCTGAGCCTGGCGATCGGTGCGGTGACCGAGCCCGTGCGGGTCGCCCTGCTCGCCGCTGCATTCGGCTACTGCCTGCTGCGCTGGTCGGCGGGCCGGATGCCCCAGCTCGACGAGCCGTCCACTACTCGTGAACCAGCTCGAACCGGTACGTCTCCGACTTCACCGTGACGTCGACCGTGGCGTGGTCGTACGCGCCCGCCGGAGTGAGGAACACCGTCTCGAGCTCGAACGCCTCGCCCTCGAAGAGGCAGATCGTGGTGCGGTCGTCGCCCACGGCGTAGTCGAAGTCGCTCGGGGAGGAGACCGTGCGCCACGTGCGGTCCGTGCCGCCATCGCGGCTCGTGAGCTCGGTGTCGCACGTGCCGTCGGTGGCGGCCCCCGCCGTCGGCGCCACCTCGATGACGGCACCCACGAGCGAGCTGCCCACCGGGATGTTGTTCGTGCCGGCCCCGGTGCCCGTGCCCACGAACTCGGCGCTCTTGGTCAGCGTGAAGCTGTAGCCCGCCAGCTCGACGGTGTCGCCCTGCTTCACGGTCTGGATCGGGGGCTTCGCCCGCTCGAGCATCGGGTAGCCCACGAGCACGAAGGCGAGCAGCGGCACCGCCGCGACGATGACGACGAGGGCGACGAGATTGCGTTTCAGCCAGCTCATTGGTCGACCACCACCCGCTCGTCGATGCGCTCACGGTCGGTGACCGTCAGGCCCGTGAGGTCGACGACGACCACCGGGAAGGAGTCCAGCCGCGGGTCGGACGTCGTGAGGAACGCGACAGTGGCGTGGGCTGCGCCGGGGGATGCGAGTGCCGCCTCGGGGATCTCGAAGACGAGCGACCCGCGCTGCGGTACATCCGGTCCGTAGGAGAGCTGCAGTGGCGTGGGCGCCGGCAGGATGTCGGAGACCCCGTAGCGCACGTCGTCGATCCAGAGCTCCGCGTCGCTCAGGATGAGGGTGCCGCGCCGCGCCGTGAGCACGGTGTCGACGACCACCCAGACGCCGCGGGTGCTCGTGTCGCCCGCATCCTTGTACTTCACGTCGAGGTACCTCGTGAGGCGCACCCCCTCGACCACCGCCGTGAGACTGCGGCCCGACACCGTGTCGCCGAGACGGCCCTGCAGCAGGAAGGGCGCAGTGATGTCCTCGTTGTCCGGAGCCCCTGCGACGAGCGCCGCCGAGCCGGCGAGGGCCGCGACGATCGCCGCGCCGGCGAGCACTCTGCCCACGAGAACATTGCGGGCGGTCATCCGTGCGCCCCTACGGTCGTGAGGATGCGCGCTACCGGCTCCGCGGGGGAGTAGGCGCCGTCGCTGTAGCGCGGGTCGTCGATCGGGAAGTGGTCGAACACGCCCACGATCACGTCGTCGCCCTCGGCGACCGTGTCGTCGATCTCCCACGAGAAGACCGCGTCGAGGGGGATGCCCGGCTGGAGGAATCCCACCTGGTTGCCGGTGCGCGGGTCGACGAAGCTGCCGGGGTCGTTGGCGCTCACTTCGCCCTCGATGAGCACGCGCACGAGCTCGGAGGTGAGGGTCGTGGGCGTCTTCGTGGTGTTGAGGAGGGTCGCCGAGACGACGAGGTACTGCTTGCCCTCATCGGCGTCGAAGGTCTGACCGGGTGCGCGTGTCGACAGGGCGACCGAGGTGATCGTGGTGTCGACCTGGCTGCCGTGCTGCACCTCGCCGAGCTCGATCACCGGCAGCTTCTCGTCGGGCACGTCGGAGAATCCGCCGAGTGCCGCGATACCGCCGGCCACCACGACCACGGCGAGCGCGAGCACCGCCCACACACGCCAGGCTCGCCCGGGCCGGGCGTCGCCCGTGCGGGGCGGGGTGGCTGGGGCATCCGTCACCCTGTCAGCTAACCAGATGGCGGCGGTGTGGTCTCACCGTGGCCGAGGAAGAGCGACGCGGTTCCGAGCGCGATCATGACGCCGCCGCCGATCGCACCGAGCGTCGCGATGCGGCCGGGGTAGCGGGCGAACCAGTCGCGAGCGAATCCGGCCGCCAGCGCCCACGTGCTGTCGCTCAGCAGCCCGATGATCTCGAACACGAGGCCGAGCGTGAGCATCTGCAGGGGGAGGTTGCCGACGTCGTAGTCGATGAACTGGGGCAGAACCGCCACGAAGAACACGATCGTCTTGGGGTTGGTCGCGCCCACGACGAAGCCCTGGAGCATGATGCGCCACGCGGCTCTCGGCGCCACTACAGCAGTCGCCGCATCGGCCTTCTCCTTGCGGTGGCGGATCGCCTGGATGCCGAGGTAGATCAGGTAGGCGGCGCCCACGACCTTGATCACGGTGAAGAGGATCACCGACTGCGCGATGACGATGCCCACGCCGAAGGCGACCGCGACGATCGGCACCGCTGTGCCGATGACGTTGCCGAAGACGGTGAGCAGGCCGCCCACCTTGCCGAGCGACAGCGACCTGCCGATCGCGAACAGCACACTCGGGCCGGGAATGAGGATGATCGGGATCGCCACGAGCGTGAACGCGATGAGGTTGGCGAGCGGGACCATTCTCGAAATGCTAGCGAGCGATGTACCTCGGCACGTACCGCAGCAGCACTCCCGCGCCGAGGATGCCGAGCACGCCGACCACTCCGGCCGCCAGGGCGATCGAGGCGACCGCCGTGACACCGGCAACCAGAAGTGGCGCCGCCGCCCCGCCGAGGTTGCCGGTGAAGCGCCACGCGCCGAGGAAGGGCGCGGGATTCGCCCTGTCGGCGAGGTCGGCGCCGAGGGTCATGAGGATGCCCGAGCCCAGCCCGTTCGACGCGGCGAGCAGCAGCGCCGCCGCGATGAACCAGCCCACGTTCGACGGCAGGTCGTGCGTGAGCGCGAGGACGATGTGCCCGACGCCGAGCCCGATCATGGAGGGCACGGCGCCCCAGAGCCTGCCGAAGCGGTCCATGAGCTGGCCGCCGGGGTAGAACAGCGCGAAGTCGACCGCACCCGCGACGCCGATGATCAGCGCCGTGTTCGTGTCCCCGACGCCGATGCTCACCGCCCACAGGGGCAGCACCACCTGGCGACTTGCCCGCAGTGCGCCGATGAGGGCCGCGCCGAGTCCGAGGCGCGAGAGCACGTCGCGCTTGGCCCAGAGCGTCGCGAACAGCCCGGCGGACTCCTGCTCGACGAGGGCCTCACCCTCACGCATCGCGCGGCCGGCCAGCCGCACCGTGGCGACCGCCCCGAAGGTCGTCGTGGGGTCGGGAAGGGTGAGGAGCACGACAGCGCACGCGAGGCACGCGGCGATGTGGATCCAGAACGCGTACGTGGCCACCCCCGTCAGGTGGATCACCCCCGCGGCGATGAACGGACCGACGAACGCGCCGAGCCGGTTCGCACCGCCGAGGGTCGAGAGCGCACGCGCACGGTAGGCGAGCGGCACGAAGCTCGTCATGAACGCGTGCCGTGCGAGCGCGAACACGGCCGCGGAGAGGCCCACTAGGAAGATGCCGAACCCGAGTGCCACGGGGTTCGGGGCGATCACGCACATCACCATGCCCACGATCGAGAGCGCGGTGGCTCCGATCATCGCGGGGCGCTCGCCGATGCGCGCGATGACCCATCCGCTCGGGATGTTGCCGAGCAGTTCACCGATCGTGAGGAGTGCGACCACGAGGCCGGCGAGGGCGAGCGTGGCGCCCAGGCCGTCGGCGGCGATCGGGATGATCGGGATGATGGCGCCCTCGCCAATCGAGAACAGGAGGGTGGGCAGCAGCGCCGGAAGGGCTATCGAACGCCAGCGGAAGGGCTGCTCGCTGGTCGTCATCGCCTTAAGGCTACGCTTTACAGGACATGGACGAGCTCGATTTCACAGACGACATCACCGCACTGCGCTCGACCTTCGCAGACATCCGCGCCGTCGTGGGGGTGGAGAAGCTCGAGGCTGAGATCGCCGACCTCAGCGAGCAGGCCGGTGTTCCCGACCTCTGGGATGACACCGAGAAGGCCCAGAAGGTGACGAGCGCCCTGAGCCACAAGCAGGCGGAGCTCGCGAAGATCGAGTCGATCCAGTCGCGCCTCGACGACCTCGAGATCATGGTCGAGCTCGCGAATGAGGAGTCCGATGCGAGCGCGGCGGCGGATGCCCGCACCGAGCTCACGAGCATTCAGAAGCTGCTCGGCGAGCTCGAGGTGCAGACCCTGTTGAACGGCGAGTGGGACGCGCATCCGGCCGTCATCACGATCCGCTCGGGCGCCGGCGGTGTCGACGCGGCCGACTTCGCCGAAATGCTGCAGCGGATGTACCTGCGCTGGGCGGAGAAGCACAAGTACCCGGTGACCATCATGGACACGAGCTACGCCGAGGAGGCGGGCATCAAGTCCACGACGTTCGAGGTCGATGCGCCCTACGCCTTCGGTACTCTCTCCGTCGAAGCCGGCACTCACCGGCTGGTGCGCATGAGCCCGTTCGGTGCCGCCGGCAAGCGCCAGACGAGCTTCGCGGCGGTCGAGGTCATCCCGCTCATCGAGGAGGCCGGCGCCATCGAGGTGCCCGAGTCCGACATCCGGGTCGACGTGTTCCGCTCGAGTGGGCCCGGCGGCCAGTCGGTCAACACCACGGACTCGGCGGTGCGCCTCACCCACCTTCCGACCGGTCTCGTCGTCTCCATGCAGAACGAGAAGAGCCAGATCCAGAACCGCGCCGCCGCCATGCGCGTGCTGCAGTCACGACTGCTCATCATGCAGCGCGAGCAGGAGGCCGCGGCGAAGAAGGAGCTCGCCGGCAACATCACGGCCAGCTGGGGCGACCAGATGCGCTCCTACGTGCTCGCGCCGTACCAGATGGTGAAGGACCTGCGTACGGAGTACGAGGTCAACAACCCGTCCAACGTGTTCGACGGCGACCTGGACGGCTTCATCAACGCCGGCATCAAGTGGCGCAAGCGCGCCGTGGAGGAGTAAGCACAAGCTGTGAGTCTCGCAAGGACGCGAGTCGCTCCGCGCCCCCGTCGAGGCGCTGCCTAGGCTTTCCCCGTGATTCGCTTCGATTCCGTCTCCAAGGCGTACCCCGGAACGACTCGTCCGGCTCTCAACTCGGTGAGCCTCGAGATCCTCAAGGGCGAGTTCGTCTTCCTCGTCGGCGCCTCCGGCTCCGGCAAGTCGAGCTTCCTGCGGCTCATCCTGCGCGAGGAGACTCCCACCAAGGGCGCCATCCACGTGCTGGGCCAGCACCTCAACTCGCTGCCCAACCGCAAGGTTCCGTACTTCCGCCGCAACCTCGGCGTCGTCTTCCAAGATTTCCGCCTCCTGCCGAACAAGACCGTGTTCGACAACGTGGCCTTCACGCTGCAGGTCATCGGCAAGAGCCGAGGCTTCATCCAAGAGGCTGTTCCGGATGCCCTCAAGATGGTCGGGCTCGCTGGCAAGTCGAACCGCTACCCCCATGAACTCTCGGGTGGCGAGCAGCAGCGCGTCGCCATCGCGCGTGCCGTGGTGAACAAGCCCGCGATCCTGCTCGCGGACGAGCCAACGGGAAACCTCGACCCCGCGACCTCCGCCGGCATCATGACCCTCCTCGAGCGCATCAACCTCGGCGGCACGACGGTGCTCATGGCCACCCACGATGCCGGCATCGTCGACCAGATGAAGCGACGCGTCATCGAGCTCATCACCGGCCAGATCGTGCGCGACGAGCGCCAGGGCGGCTACCAGACCCAGGCGGTACCGGTGCAGAACTTCGGCGGGTTCGCCGAGCGCGTCATCAACACGGAGGTCGCACCGTGAGGCTCGGCCTGATCCTCGGCGAGGCGGCCAACGGCCTGCGCCGCAACGTCTCGATGGTCATCTCGGTGATTCTCGTGACCTTCATCTCGCTCACCTTCGTGGGCGCGGCGATCCTGCTGCAGATGCAGATCGGCCAGATGAAGGGCTACTGGTACGACCGAGCGCAGGTCGCCGTCTACATGTGCACCGACGTCGACACCACCGGCAACTGCTCGCAGGCCGAGGCGACGCAGGCCCAGATCGACAACGTCAAGGGGCAGCTCGATTCGCCCACGCTCGCGCCGTACATCAAGAAGTACGAGTTCGAGACCCACGAGCAGGCGTTCGAGAACTTCAAGTCGCAGTTCTCCGACCTGCCCATCGCGGCGTTCGTGACCCCGGAGACCCTCAACGAGAGCTTCCGGGTCAACCTCGTCGACCCCAACCAGGCTGACGTGCTCATCGAGAGCCTCTCGGGCTCGGCCGGCGTACAGGACGTGCAGGATCAGCGCGGCTACCTCGACCAGATCTTCTCGGTGCTCAACGCCGCGAGCGCGACGGCCATCGGTATCGCCGTGCTCATGCTCATCGCCGCGGTGCTCCTCATCGCGACGACGATCAGGCTGAGCGCGTTCTCGCGACGGCGCGAGTTGGGGATCATGCGCCTCGTGGGGGCGTCGAACCGATTCATCCAGACGCCCTTCGTGCTCGAGGGTGTCTTCGCCTCCTTCATCGGGTCGATCCTGGCGGGCGCGGCGATCGTCGCGATCGTGCAGTTCTTCGTGCGGGGGGTGCTGCAGCAGACCCTGCAGTCCACGACCACGCTCGTCGGGCTGGGCGACGCCCTCACCGTCGTGCCTATCCTCATCGTCGTCGGAGCGCTACTCGCCGCGGCTTCGGCGAGCGTCGCGATCAG
Source organism: uncultured Actinomycetes bacterium (assembly GCA_903920435.1). GTDB lineage: Bacteria > Actinomycetota > Actinomycetes > Actinomycetales > Microbacteriaceae > Rhodoglobus. The sequence continues at coordinate 27,380 of CAIXMB010000203.1, read as the reverse complement.
CAGGTATCTGAAGGTCTGAATCTCGGCTTCGCTCGATCGCCGTTGTAGACTGACAGACTCCCCACGCGGGGGAGCCCAGCGACGAGAGAGACTGCAATGCCCAGGGAACGCGGCCAGAAGGTTGTCGCCAGCAACCGCAAAGCGCGCCACGACTACACGATCGAAGACACCTATGAGGCCGGCCTGGTCCTCACCGGTACCGAGGTCAAGTCGCTGCGCGCCGGTCGGGCGAGCCTTGTCGACGGCTACGGCTTCATCGAGGGCGGGGAGGCGTGGCTCGACGCCGTGCACATTCCCGAGTTCAACCAGGGGTCGTGGAACAACCACCCCGTGCGGCGCAAGCGCAAGATGCTCCTGCACAAGGCGCAGATTCTCAAGATCCACAACAAGATCAAAGAGGGCGGCTACACGCTCGTCCCGCTGAGCATCTATTTCAACGACGGCAACGCGAAGGTCGAGCTCGCTGTCGCGAAGGGCAAGCGCGAGTACGACAAGCGCCAGACGCTGCGCGAGCGCACCGACAAGCGTGAAGCCGACCGCGCCATGGCCGCGCGCAAGAACATGGGCGACTAGCCCTAGGGCATCCGCTGGTAGAGGTCCGTGGTCAGCGCTGACCCGTCGAGTGCGGCGATCGCGCACAGCGCGGTCCGCTCGCCGTCGCTGAACTCCTGCTCGGTGGGCATGCCGATCGACGTGGCCACGTAGGCGTCGTTGCGGATTCCCGACTTCACGAACAGCCCGTACTCGAGGTACCGCGCGCAGATCTCGTCGGCGTAGGCGCGCATGGTCTCGAACTCGGTGTAGATGTCGGAGTCGATGCGCAGGTCCATGGTGCCGAACACCTGCTGCGGGTGGCTGGACCCGCAGTCGACGACCGTGTAGCTGGCAAGGTCGGCCGCTTCCTCAGCCACGCAGGACCCCGGCTGCAGGTCGCGCGCCTGCGTCTCGCCGAGCGTCGGATGAGGGATCGCAAGCAGCACGCGCACGACGACGATCACGACTATCGCGACCGCGACGGCGCCCGCGGCGATGAGGGCGAGCCGGGCCCAGTTGCGTCGGGGCGCCGGAGAGCTCTCGGGGGTCTCGGTGGCGGCGGTCTCGTCGGTCACAGCGATACCGTACCAGCGCGCGCGATCTGGTTGAATGCCATTCATGAACGCCACGACATCGACCAGAGGGTTCGAGATCGTGACCGCCGTCATGCTCGGCCTCGTGTCCGTCACGACGGCCCTCGGGGCGTGGCAGGCGTCGATCTGGAACCAGCAGTCCTCAGACCTCGCTCAGGACGCGGGGGATGCCCGCGACGTCAGTGTCTCGCAGACGGTCATCTCCGACTACTCGCGGCGCGGTGACGTCGAGGCGAGCCTCGCCGCGCGGCGCTTCGACGAGGCGCTCCAGACCGCCGTCGACTTCGACGCGATCTACTACGAGACGAAGATCCGGGTCGAGCTCACCAAGGCCACCCCCGGCTTCGCCGATGCCTGGTACGAGTGGCAGGCGGCCGGCTTCCCCGCGGATTCCGATCCGCTCGACGACCAGGCCTACCTCCTGCAGCGCGACGGCTCCTCCCAGACCTACGCGTACGCCTCGCTCGTGGCGAGCGATCTCGCGTCGCGCGTGGGCGCGAAGTCGGGCATCCTCGCGCAGGCGGCACTGATCCAGTCTCTCGCGCTGTTCGTGTTCGGTATCGCGGGTGTCAACCGGCAGCCGGCGGTGCGCGCCGCCGTGCTCGGGCTCGGCATCGTGGTGTTCCTCGCGGCCCTCGCCCTGGCCTCGACTGCCTTCTGAGGGGGATCAACCGATGGCCAAGTCGACGCGCGACCTGCTCGAGATCATCACCGCGATCCTGCTCGGCCTCGTGAGCGTCGCGACCGCGTTCGGCGCCTACCAGGCGTCGGTGTGGGCCGCCGAGTCGAGCCGCTACGCCTCGGTCTCGCAGCAGCTGCGCGACCGCAACCTTACCGAGGCACTCACCACCCAGCTCATCTACCGCGACGACGCGCGCCGGATGCTCGACGCCATCTCGCTCAATCAGGAGTTGATCATCTACCCTGAGCGCACCGACGCCATCCTCGCGGAGCAGGCCGTGCTCGTGCAGAGCGCGACGCCGCAGCTCGCGACGGCCTGGGACATCTGGGTCGCCTCCGGCTACTCGGAGGAGTTGTTCCCGATCTCGACCTCCGAGTACGAGGCGGCGATGTTCGCGGCACCGCAGTCGATGCAGTACGGGTCGTACGCGGCCGACCTGCTTGCCGACGCGGTGGGTGAGAAGGCCGATCGCATCACCGTGGCATCCGTGGTGTTCGCCTTCGCACTCTTCCTGCTCGGCGTCGCCGGGGTGAACCCGGGCGTGCGGCTCTCTGCCGGGCTCGTGATCGCCGCGGGGGCGGTCTTCGTGGCCGGTCTCGTGATCGTCCTGCTCGCGGTGTTCTAGCTCAGGTCGCGATGAAGCGGGCATCCACGACGGATGCCACGGCGATCTCCTCGGGCTTGAGCGCGAGCTGCGCGCCCCCGCTGCTGTCGTACTGGGCCTTCATCGCCGCGCGCGCGAACACCGGCTGCGGGCCGCCGCCGGTGCCGCCGGACGGATCGCCGAGCATCCCGGGGTCGGCGAGGGCTATCGCCTTGACCGAGCCGAGGCCGATGCTCTGCGCGTAGACGCTGGCCTTGGCCACCGCGTCTTTCACGGCACGGGAGCGCACCTCCACCGTCGCGCTCGTGCGCGTGGCATCCGTGAGGTCCCAGCTGATGGAGCCGACGGTGACGGCGTCAATGGCGGCTGCCGCCTCGACCCAGCGGGAGAATGCCTCGAAGTCCTTGAACTTCGCCGTGAAGTCGACGGCCGCGTGGTAGACGAGCGGCAGCTGCTTGCCGTCGTTGTTCCACGGCCGCTCCGACCACACGCGCACGCTGTCGGACGACCACCACGTCACGGGGCCCTTCTCCTTGTCGTGCACGCCCTCGATGAGGCCGCGCAGCGCGTCGGAGGCCTCGACGGCGCGCGCGAACACGGCGTCGCGCTTCGGGCCGTCGGCGTGCACCGATGCCGAGACGGTGGCGCGCTCCGCCGGGTACCACGCGGAGTACTCGCCCTGGACGGTGATGATCGTGTCGGTCATGGGTCAATTGTCTCACCAGACCAATGGCTATCCACATTGCCACCACAGGAGTACATTCTTCCGGAAAGCACTTTCCGATGAAAGGATTCCCCTTGTCAGAGTCGACAACCCCGGTCCGTCTCAAGCGCGCGCTGGGCACCCCAGCGCTCACGCTGTTCGGCCTCGCCTACATGCTGCCGTTGGCGATCTTCACGACGTACGGCCTCGTGACGCAGCTCACCGGCGGCCATCTCGCCGGTGCCTACTTCGTCACGACGATCGCGATGCTCTTCACCGCCTACAGCTACGCGAACATGGTGAAGGCATACCCGGTCGCGGGCTCGGCGTACACCTACACGCAGAAGACGTTCGGCGCGCACCTCGGGTTCCTCACGGGCTGGACCCTGCTGCTGGACTACCTGGCACTGCCGCTGCTGAACTACCTGATCATCGGGCTCTACCTCAATGAGGCCTTCCCCGGCATTCCTTCGTGGGTGTTCATCGTCGTCTCCGTGATCGTGGTCACGCTGCTCAACGTGATCGGCGTGCGGCTCGTCTCGGGCGCCAACCTCGCGCTCGTGGGCGTGCAGATCATCTTCATCGTCGTGTTCGTCGTCGTCGCGCTCGGCTACGTCGCATCGAACGGCCAGATGCCGGGCATCCTCGACCCGTTCTTCTCCGGCGGCACCACGATCTCGAGCATCGCCTCGGGTGCGGCGGTGCTCGCGCTGGCGTTCCTCGGCTTCGACGCGGTCTCGACCCTCTCCTAGGAGGAGAAGGATGCCCGGCGCACCATCCCGCGCGCGATCCTGCTCGCGACGCTCATCGGCGGCCTGCTGTTCATCATCATGGCCTGGGTGGCGGGGCTGGCCTTCCCCGACTTCGAGAACTTCGCCGACCCCAACACGGCGTCGCTCGAGCTCATGACGCGCATCGGCGGGGGAGCGCTCACCGCGTTCTTCACCGCCGCGTACATCGCGGGCAGCTTCGCCTCGGCGATCACGTCGCAGGCGAGCGTCTCGCGCATCCTGTTCGCCATGGGGCGCGATGGTCAGCTGCCCAAGGTCGTGTTCGCGCGGCTGCACCCGCGCTTCCGCACCCCGTGGATCGCCGTGCTCATCGTCGGCGTCGTGGGCCTCTTGGGTGCCATCTTCATCCCGCTCGACATCGCGGCCTCGGTCATCAGCTTCGGCGCGCTCGTGGCGTTCAGCTTCGTCAACCTCGCGGTGATCAAGCACTACGTCATCGACGGCAAGCAGCGGGCGGGTCTAGCGATCCTCAAGTACATCGTCGCGCCGGCCATCGGCTTCGCGCTCTCGGTCTGGTTGTGGACCTCGCTCGTGCAGCCGACCTTCACCTACGGACTCATCTGGCTCGGAGTCGGCGTCGTGATCCTGCTCGTGATCACGCGCTTCTTCACGCGCAAGCCCCCCGTGATGGATCTCGCGGAGAGCGACGACCTGAAGATCGAGGGCTAGTCGCCCAACGACTCCAGCAGGGTCATCGACGGCACGAAGTACGCGGAGCCCGTGACCGCCCTCGAGAAATCGAGCAGGCGGTCATGGGCTCCCGCCGGTTCTCCGACGAACATGCGCTGGAGCATCCGTTCGATCACCGACAGGTCTGCGGAGTAGCCGATGAAGTAGGTGCCGAACTCGGCGGAGCCGGGCCTGCCGAACGGCATGTTGTCGCGCAGGATGTCGTGCTCGGTGCCGTCGGGGTCGGTGATGGTCGCGAGGTCCTTGTGCGAGCCAGGGGCGTCGTCGAGCTCGATGTTGTCGGCCTTGGTGCGGCCGATGATGTGCTCCTGGATGCTCGTGGGCTGCGCGTTCCAGCCCTCGAGGTCGTGCAGGTACTTCTGCACGACGACGTAGCTGCCGCCCTCGAAGCCCGGGTCGTCGGCGATCACGGTCGCCTCGCCCATGCCGCGGCCGGTCGGGTTCTCGGTACCGTCGACGAAGCCGAGCAGGTCGCGCGAGTCGAAGTAGCGGAAGCCCTGCACCTCGTCCTGCACGACTATCGACGCCCCGAGCTTGTCGAGCAGGATGCGCTCGAACTCGAAGCACAGGTCGGCCCGTTGGGCGCGGATGTGGAAGAGCAGATCGCCCGGGGTCGAGGGCGCCGTGTGCGCGCGCCCCGCGACCTCGACGAACGGATGCAGCTGCCGCGGCCGCGCCGACCGGCCGAAGCCGTCCCACGCAGCACTCCCGATGCCGACGATGCACGAGAGCTGGCCGTCGAGGTCGCGGAACCCGACGGCGCGGGTGATCGACGCGATATCGGCGATCACGGAGCGGGCGTGATCCGCCTGGCCAGGCACGATGGTGACGACAAGGAACACCGCGAACGCCGAGAGCGGCGCCGCCACGTTCTGCGGGTCGATCGGGACGCGGTCCCCCTGCTCGCTCATACCGGGTCCACCGGGTTGATGCGGCCCACGAGGAGCGGGTCGATGGGTGTGAACGGGAACCGGGGCAGCTCGCCCTCCGGAACGCCGAAACTCGCGGCGAGCACCTCGCGCGAGAACACCGACGCGGAGGCGCGGTACCCGATGTCGCCGGGGGTGGGCTGATCGAAGAACACCAGGAAGTGGATCTCGTCGTCGCCGACGACCTCGATCTGGTGCGGGTACGCGCGCGGGATGAAGTACACGTCGCCCGGCTCGAGCAGGTAGGTGTCGACGGTGCCGTCGGGGTCGAGGATCGACATGCGCGCGTTGCCCTTGTGCACGTAGCCCAGTTCGGCGGTCACGGGGTGCCAGTGCGGCTCGCGCATCCCATCTTCCTCGATGCGCAGTGAGTACATCGAGAGGTCCTTGAGCGACGACCAGAACTGCGACCGTGCGAGTCGCGCCGAGCCCGGCGCTCCGGCCAAGGGCGGCAGCTGGCCCTCGACGTCGAACTTGTGGCGGTTCGCCCAGCCCGCCGTGTCGGGCACGTCGGGCGGGCCCTCGCGGCGCACGATGAGCGGCGAGCCGGTGTCGCGGGGGAGCATGGACACCGCGTCCGCGGGCAAGTCGTAGGTGTTGCCGATGACGGCGGGAGTCATCGCCCCGAAGGCGCCGCGCAGCGAGAAGTCCTCGGGGCGCTCGTGGCCGAACACGACGATGAGCTCCGCCGTCGTGTCGCCGATGTTCTCGATGTGGTGCAGCGAGCCGCTGTCGACGTGGAACATCTGGCCCGCGTCGATGGTGAACGACGAGAACTCGTCGGCGGTGTCGAAGATCGTGACGAGCAGCGAGCCCGAGACCGCGTAGGTGAGCTCGTTGGCGTTGGCGTGCCAGTGCGGCTCGCGGATCGACCCGGGCTCGAGCACGAGCCGCTTGATCGACATGCGATTGAGGATGGGGAACGAGTCGGCGGTGAGACGCGAGATGGACCCGAGCTCACTGTCGTGGACCGATTCGGCTGAGGTGAGGAGTGACCGGACATGACGGGATTCGGTTGCCATGAGTTATACTTTAGGGCTGCCCCCGGGCAGCACTTGGAAACTCAACAGCGCGATAGTGACCCGGCTGTTCCTTTGGGAATACGCGTAGGCATGGGGATGATCGGTTTCGACATTGCCTGCAAAACTGCGAGAAGCGGGTCGAGGACGCACGGTTATCTCGTAAACGATCCGTGCAAAAAATAAGTGCCAATTCCAACAGCACTGTCTCTGCCAAGGCTGACTTCGCCCTCGCGGCGTAGTCTCCTTCGCACTAAATAGAGACCGTCAGCCCGGACTCGTTCCCGATCCGGTTCCTGGCGTCATGAAGGGAACTTGCTGCGTGCCTGAGCCTCAGGGGCCCGCGGGACTCTAACTGAGACTGGGCTCGTCGACCTAGATGTTCGTGGCAAAGGTCGGAGCCGAGTAGAACGCATTCACGAACTACGCCCGTAGAAGGCGCGGAATTACAGCAGTGGACCGGGGTTCAATTCCCCGCATCTCCACCATGGGGTCGCTATCGCGTTGTCTGAGTCTGTTCACGACAGCCTGTTCACGACGAGCAGTTTCGGAGAAGTCTCTACCTCTCGCTGCTCGTACGATTGCCCCATGATCGTAGATTTCGTCACCGTGTCGACCGCGGGCCTCGAGTCCAGCCCCGTCGCCGATGCCCTCGCCGGCCTGCGTGCGAACGAGGCGCGCTACTACAAGAACAAGTACGACCACGAGTTCACCGTCGTCCCCGCCGCCGAGGATCCGGCGACGCTGGAGTACATCGAGCGCGTCCTCGCTACCGAGCGCGACCTGCACATCTCATCCACGCCGCTCGAGGTCACCCAGTTCGTCGTCGACGGGCTGAAGATGTCGTACGTGTTCTACGAGTCGGGCCTCTCGATCAACGTCATGTACGCCCTCGAGGATGGCGGCAAGCGCGCGGTGGGCTTCAAGCTCTCCGACGGCATGGAGGTGCCAGAGGAGCTCTCGTCGTTCAAGTTCGCCCGGCAGAAGTCGAAGCTCGCCGGCACGATCCGCGGCTCGTACTTCGTGATCAAGGGCACGCACTGAACGGCTAGCGCGCGGACCCCTCGAGCGAGCCGGTGACCCGGCCCGCCGGGTCGAAGATGAGGCACAGGATGCGGCGATCGCCGTCGGCCCAGCTGCCGGACGTGGGGAAGTAGTAGGCGTAGTCGAGGGTCGACGCGTCGTACTCGATACCCGCGAAGGCGGCGAACTCCTCGGGGCAGTCGGCCTGGGCCCGCGTCTTGACGGCGTCGTCACCAGGGAACTCGGCGTCGTCGAGTACGACCTTCGCATAGGCCTCGCTGTCGTGCTCGAGGGCGCAGTCGACTACCGGCACCGTGCGCGTGATGCCGGGCTTGCCGTGCGTGTCGAGGCAGTCGCCCACGGCGAGGTCGAGCACATCGACCTCCGGCGGTCCCGTGGGGGTAGGACTGGGCGTCGCTGCCCCGCCGAAGGCGCTGCACCCGGCGAGCATGAGACTCGCGGCGCCGAGCAGCAGCCAAACGGCGGGACGCGACGTGGTCACTACTGGTTGATGCCCTTCAGGGTTCCCGTGACCTGCGAGAAGTCATCGGTGGCTGCGACGCACAGGATCTCGCGGTCGCCGTTGTCCCAGCTCTGCTCGGTGGGGCTGTAGAAATAGTACGTGTAGAGCGACTCGGCGTCGGCCAGGCCGATGAACGACGTGAACTGCGGCTCGCAGATCGTGTCGCCCGAGCTCGAGATCGACTCGTCGCCGGGGAAGTCGCCGTCGGGCAGGTCCTCCGCGTAGAAGGCCTCGCTGTCGTGCGGCTCCGAGCAGTCGACGATCGGCACCGTGCTCACCACCTCGGCCGCGTCGGCGTCGTTGAGGCAGTCGCCCACGACGATGCTGAAGACGTCGTCGCCCTCCTCCGAGTCATTGCTCGAGGTGTCGGTGGAGTTATTGCCCCCGGGAAGCAGGCTGCAGCCCGCTAGGACAAGGCTGGCCGCCCCGACGGCCAGTAGTGCCATGAAGCGCGTGGTTTCCTTGGTTGCCATTGCCAGATGTTCCTCTCAGTACTGTCCCTGCCGATATCCAGGTCCAACGCCGAGCCTAGCGATGTGGCGTACCCCGTATGGGGGTACATGTGCGCACTTTCCGATATACGGGTCGACGCGTTACTCTTGCGCCCGCATCGCGGCGAGGGCCGCGTCGTGCAGAAGGCCGTTCGTCGCGAGGGCGTTTCCGCCCCACGGGCCCGGCTCTCCCTCGATCGAACTGAACCGCCCGCCCGCCTCCTCGATGATCGGAACGAGCGCCGCCATGTCGTAGGGCTTGAGGTCGAACTCGCCCACGATGTCGAGCGAGCCCTCCGCGAGCAGCATGTACGACCACATGTCGCCGATGGCCCGCGACCGCCAGACGCTGCGGTGCAGTGCAAGGAGGCTCCCGAGTCGTCCCTCGTCATCCCAGCCTCCGAGGCTGTTGTAGCTCAGGGATGCATCGGCGAGCTCGGCCACGCTGCTGACTCGCAGCGCGTACTGGGCGCCGTCCGTCTCCTGCCCCCAGGCGCCGTGGCCCGTGGCCGCCCACCACCGCTTGCGGAGGGCCGGAGCGCTCACGACGCCCACGACGGGCACGCCGTCGATGGCGAGGGCGATGAGGGTGCCCCAGATCGGCACTCCGCGGAGGAAGTTCGCGGTGCCGTCGATGGGGTCGATGATCCACTGGCGGCTGCCCGAGCCCTGGGTGCCGTACTCCTCGCCGAGGATCGAGTCGTTCGGCCTGGCCGCCTCGATGCCCGACCGGATGCTGCGCTCGACGGCCTGGTCGGCATCCGTCACCGGGGTGCGGTCGGGCTTGGTGGTCACGACGAGGTCGAGCGACTGGAACCGGTCGAGCGAGATGTGGTCGGCGTTCGCCGCGAGGGCGAGGGCGAGGGCGAGGTCGTCGGCAGAGCTGTATTCGGTCACGATCCCAGCGTAGTGATGAGCCGCTGGAACGATTCGAGGCGCTGCGGCCCGAGCTCCCCGAGCCGGCCCTCGGCGACGCCCTCGATGATCGCGCAGTCCGGGGCATCCGGCAGGTGCGTGCAGCCGCGCGGGCAGTCCTCGGCGAGTTCGGCGAGGTCGGTGAACGACTTGAGGATGTTCGACGGGTCGATGTGGCCGAGGCCGAAGGAGCGCACGCCGGGGGTGTCGACGATCCAGCCCGTGCCGATGCGGTACGAGATCGTGGATGACGACGTGTGCCTGCCGCGCCCCGTGACATCGTTCACGCGCCCGACGGCGCGGTTCGCGTCGGGCACGAGGGCGTTCACGAGCGTCGACTTGCCGACACCGGAGTGCCCCACCGCCACGGTCGTGTGCCCCTCGAGCAGTACGCGCAGCTCGTCGAGCGGGAACTCGTCGGAGCGGCTGGTCACCACCGTCAGGTCGAGGCCGGCGAAGTTGGCGAGGACCTCGGCGGGGTCGGCGAGGTCGGTCTTCGTGATGACGAGGATGGGCGCGATGCCGGCGTCGTACGCGGCGACGAGGTAGCGGTCCACGAGGCGCGGCCTCGGCTCGGGGTTGGCGGCGGCCACGACGATGAGCATCTGGTCGGCGTTCGCGACGATGATGCGCTCGACGGCATCCGTGTCGTCGGCGCTGCGGCGCAGCAGCGTGGTGCGCGGCTGCACCCGCACGATGCGTGCGAGGCTGCCCTCGTCGCCCGTGGTGTCGCCCACGAGGTCGACGTAGTCGCCCGCGACCACCGAGATGCGCCCCTCCTGCGTGCGCAGCTCGCGCGCCTTCGTGGCGATGAGCTGGCGCTCCTGCGGCGTGTTCTCGTCGACCCACACGCCGTAGCGGCCGCGGTCGACGCTGAACACGCGGCCGGTCTTCGCGTCGGCGTGCTCCGGTCGGTTCTTGCTGCGCGGCTTGTTGCCCTTGGGGTTGGGCCGCACCTTCGCGGCGGACTCGTCGTACTCCGAGTACTCCTCGTCCTCGTCCGGGGGCAGCCAGCTCACGCGAGCATCGTCTTCCACAGCTCGGTGAACTGCGGCAGCGTCTTGCCCGTCGAGGCGATGTCGTCGACCGTGAGGCCCTCGACCGCGAGGCCGATGATGGCGCCCGCCGTGGCCATGCGGTGGTCCTCGTAGGCGTGCCATAGCCCGCCGGTCAGCGGCGCCGGCCTGATGATGAGCCCGTCGTCGGTCTCCGTCGCGTTGCCGCCCAGCGCGTTGATCTCCGCGACGAGCGCGGCCAGCCGATCCGTCTCGTGCCCGCGCAGGTGCGCGATGCCCGTGAGCACCGTCTCGGAGTCGGCCAGGGCGGCGACCGCCGCGACCGTGGGCGCGAGCTCGCTCGCCTCGTCCAGCGTGATGCCACGGATGCCCGCGCCGCCCTCCACCGTGAGGCTCGTGGGCGACTGGCTCACGCGGCCGCCCATGTCGCGCAGGATCTCCGCCATGCGCGCGCCCACCTGCGTCGTGTGCTCCGGCCAGCCCTGCACGGTGACCGTGCCGCCGGCGACGAGCGCGGCGGCGAGGAAGGGCCCCGCGTTGGAGAGGTCGGGCTCTATGTCGACGTCGAGGGCCTGGATCTCACCGGGCGGCACGATCCACAGCCCGGGTTCGGGGTTCTCGACGGTGACGCCGCGGGCGGCGAGGCAGGCGATGGTCATCTCGATGTGGGGCAGGCTCGGGAGCGTGTCGCCGGTGTGGCGCAGGCGCAGCCCGTTCTCGAACCGCGGCGCGGCGAGCAACAGTCCCGAGACGAACTGGCTCGAGGCGCTCGCGTCGATCTCGAGCTCGCCGCCGGCGACCGTACCGGTTCCGTAGAGGCTGAACGGCAGCGCGCCGCGGCCGTCGTCGCTCACGTCGACGCCGAGCGCCCTGAGCGAGTCGATGGTCGTGCGCATGGGGCGCTTGCGGGCCGCGGCATCCCCATCGAAGGCGACCGGGCCGAGGGCGAGCGCGGCGACGGGCGGCAGGAAGCGCATGACCGTGCCGGCGAGGCCGCAGTCGATCGAGCCGCCGAACAGCTCGCCGGGCGTCACGAGCAGGTCGGGGCCGAAGCCGCCGTCTCCGGCCACCTCGGTGATGGTCGTGCCCAGGGTGCGCAGCGCCTCGATCATGAGGGCGGTGTCGCGCGAGTGCAGCGGAGCGCGCAGCAGCGACGGTCCGCTCGCGAGGGCGGAGAGCACGAGCTCGCGGTTCGTGAGGCTCTTGGAGCCGGGGAGCCGCAGGACGGCGTGCAGGGGGCCGCCGGCAACGGGCGCCGCCCAGGATCCGTCGTCGGGCTCGACAACGGGGTCGTCGTCGCCGTAAGGGTTGAACTGGGGCTGTGCCGCCTTCGAAATCGCCATCGACACCAGAGTACCGGCGGGCCCCGGAATAGCGGGGCGCCCGCGGTGGTTCACTCCCTCATGACGATGGTTCTCGAACGCGACCTAGAATTGGCGCTGATGACTACCGACGACGCTCCGATCGACGAGGCCGCTGCCAAGCGGGCTCTTTTCGAGGAGCAGGCACTCCCGTTCGCAGACCAGCTGTACGCGGCGGCGATGCGCATGACGCGCAATCCGGCTGACGCGGCAGACCTCGTGCAGGAGACGTTCGTCAAGGCGTTCCAGGCGTTCGGCCAGTACCAGCAGGGCACCAACCTCAAGGCGTGGCTGTACCGCATCCAGACGAACACCTTCATCAACAACTACCGCAAGAACCAGCGCAACCCCTACCAGGGCACCATCGACGACCTCGAGGACTGGCAGCTCGGCGGCGCCGAGTCGATGACCCAGTCGACGTCGACCCGGTCGGCCGAGGCGGAGGCCATCGACCACCTGCCCGACAGTGCCGTCAAGGATGCCCTGCAGGCGATCCCGGAGGACTTCCGTCTCGCCGTCTACTTCGCCGACGTCGAGGGCTTCTCCTACCAGGAGATCGCCGACATCATGAAGACGCCGGTGGGAACCGTCATGAGCCGCCTGCACCGCGGGCGCCGCATGCTGCGGGAATCACTGGCCGACTACGCGCGCGACCGTGGGATCGTCGCGCCTTCCCCCACAGGAGCCCCGAAATGACCGATTGCGGATGCGACAAGGCCAAGGCCGAGCTCGAAGAGTACCTCCACAACGAACTGGCCAAGCAGGACGCCGCTGACGTCGCCGAGCACATGGCCAACTGCGAGGACTGCACCGAGGAGCACATGGTGGGCCTCGCCCTCACGCTCAAGGTGCGCAAGGCCTGCCGCGAGGTAGCCCCCGACGAGCTCATGGACGCGATCCGGGCTCGGCTGGCGAACGCCTAGCCAGTCCTCCCCGACGCTAACTCGGGTCACTTACCCCGGCGCCGGCCGCAGAGCGGATCATTGTCGGTGGCATGCTATCTAATACCTGTATGGACACGCTCCTCGACCCGGCTCTCGCCGAGACGCGCGTGCTCTTCGGCATCGCCGAGGCCGAGGTCGCCCAGCGGGCGCAGTGGCGCAGCTCCGCCGCGGCGTTCGCCGCTATCGATGACGTACTCCGCGAGGCGGCGGCGCACCCCGAGGTCTTCGTCGACGAGCAGATGCTGCGCGGCGACGCCGTCGAGCTCGCGGTTCGTGCGGCGGTAGCCGATCTCGCGGTGCGGCTGAATCTCGCCGAGGCGACGGTCCGCGCCCACCGCCACATCGCGTCGACCCTCCGGGCACGCATGCCCAGCCTCTGGCACTGGTTCCTCGACGGCGAGGTGTCGACGCAGAACGCCCGTGAGGCGGCGTCCATCGTCGTTGACCTTCCGGAAGCCGCATGGGCAGCCTTCGACACACAGTTGATCGATGCGGCGCGCACGCTGGCGCCCGCGCGCTTCGCGGCCCGGGCGCGCGCTCTGCGTGAGCGGCTGCATCCACTTCCGGCGGTGGATCGCCACGAGAGGGCTGTCACTCAACGACGCGTGTTCACCGAGCACGACCGCGATGGCATGGGCTGGTTCAGCGCGTACCTGCCCTCGGAGACCATCGCCCTGGCCACCGCTCGCCTGGATGCCGCGGCGTTCGCCCTCTTCCGCGAGGCAGATGAGACCCGCACCATGAGCCAACTGCGGGCCGACGTACTGACCGACTTCCTGCTCGGTGGCGACGCGACGGCGAAGCCCGGCATCGCCCTCGCGCTGACGATCCCGGTGCTCACGCTGCTCGGCCACTCCGATGAGCCCGCCCTCCTCGAGGGTGTCGGCCCGATCGATCTCGACACGGCCCGCCGACTCGCCGTCGAGTCGCCGTCACTGACCCGACTGCTCACCGATCCGGTCACCGGCGCCGTGCTTCAACTCGACCCGCACCAGTACCGCCTCACTGCGGCGCTGAAGCGCTGGCTGTGCGTCACGCAGCCCACGTGCGACTTCCCGGGCTGCGGGCGCCGCGCGGTGAACTGCGACCTCGACCACACGGTCGCGCGGGCCGAGGGCGGCACCTCGACGGCGCACAACCTCGCCCCGCGGTGCAGGCTCCACCACACGCTGAAGCACCAGACGCGCTGGAAGGTCGAGAGCGGTCCCGCTCACGCGCGCCCCGTGTGGACGAGCCCGACCGGGTATCAGCGCACCACCGACCCGCCGCCGTTCTAGTGCGCTGGTGACCTGCTGGTTGACACCGCATTCGAGCGCTGCAATTCTGACGCCGTGACTGATGAAATCTCATCGCGACCGACGGATGCCCGCGGCCCCCGCAGCATCGGCCCCCGCAGCATCGGCGCGCTGCTCGGCACCGCAGGCTGGGTGCTCGCCCTCGCGGGCCTGATCGTGGCAATGGCCGCGGCGTACTGGCCGCGCTCCGACATCTTCGAGGGCGCAACGCTGCTCCTCGACACCGGGGCCGAGCGCGGGTTCGCCCTGTTCAGCCTCATCGGCGTGCTGCTCGCGACCATCGGAGGGCTCGTCGGCATCATCGCGAGCACGGCGTCCGCCGCCCGGCGCGGCATCGCGGTCGCGCTCTGGGCGCTCGGCACGGTTGCGCTCATCGGGGCGCTCGCGCTCGGCTACGCGGCGGTGCAGACCTTCGCCATGAGCCGCGGCAACTGGGCGTATGACTCGGTGACCGCCGAGGTGCTGGGCTGGGCGCCCAACGGCATGTGGGGCTTCCTCGTCGCGATCGTGGCGCCGACGCTGCTCGTCGCGGCGTGGGGGCTGTGCCGCTCCTACGGGATCGGGCTGCTCGGGGCGCTACTCGTGCCCCTCGGCGTGCTCGTGGCGGCTCTCGTGAGTGTGACACTCACCTTCAGTGACGCGCGCCAGTTCGCCTTCGTGATCGTGTGGGCGGTGTTCCTCATCGCGGCCGTCGTGCTCGGCGTAGTACCGGAGCGGCTGCGTCGTACCCGACGCAGCCGCGCCACCGAGGTCAGCCCAGGTCCAGTGCCCGCTCGATAAGGTCGACCTGCTCCTGCGCGCTGCGCTTCGACGAGCCCGTCGCGGGCGACGCCGACGCCGGTCGCGAGGCGACCTTGATCGTGCGGCCCTTGAGGTGCTTCGCGAGCTCGAGGCAGATGAACGGCCACGCGCCCTGGTTCTCGGGCTCGTCCTGCGTCCAGACCAGGTCGGCGTTCGGGTACTGCGCGAGGGCGGCGTTCATCTCCTGGATGGGCAGCGGGTAGAACTGCTCCATGCGCACGACCGCGACATCCGTCGACCCGCGCTTGTCGAGCTCGGCGATGATGTCGTAGTAGATCTTGCCGGCGGTGAGCAGCACGCGCTTGACCTGCGACTTGTCCTGCACTCGGCCGTCATCGAGCACGGGCTCGAAGCGGCCGTGAGTGAAGTCGGCGACCTCGCTCGTGGCGCCGCGCAGGCGCAGCATGGCCTTCGGCGTGAAGACGATGAGCGGGCGGCGCGGGCGGGCGTACGCCTGGCGGCGCAGCAGGTGGAAGTACGACGCGGGCGTCGACGGGCGCGCCACGGTCATGTTGTTCTCCGCGCACAGCTGCAGGTAGCGCTCGATGCGCGCCGACGAGTGGTCGGGGCCCTGGCCCTCGTAGCCGTGCGGCAGCAGCAGCACGACGCTCGAGCGCTGGCCCCACTTCTGCTCGGCGGAGGAGATGAACTCGTCGATCACGCTCTGGGCGCCGTTGGCGAAGTCGCCGAACTGGGCCTCCCAGAGCACGAGGGCGTCCGCGCGCTCCACGGAGTAGCCGTACTCGAAGCCCATCGCCGCGTACTCGCTCAGGAGCGAGTCGTAGATCCAGAAGCGGGCCTGGTTCTGCGCGAGGTTCGCGAGCGGCAGCCACTCCTGGCCGTTCTCGCGGTCGTGGAGCACCGCGTGGCGCTGCACGAACGTGCCTCGGCGCGTGTCCTGTCCGGCCATGCGCACGGGGGTGCCCTCGAGCAGCAGCGAGCCGAGGGCGAAGAGCTCGCCCATTCCCCAGTCAATGGAGCCGGAGCGGCTCATCTCCACGCGCTTCTTGAGCAGCTGCTGGAGCTTGGGGTGCACGGTGAACCCGGCGGGCGGGTTGTCGTGGGCATCACCGATGAGACGGATGACCGACTCGTCGACCCCGGTGGTCGCGGGCTCGCCCGCACCCTCGCCCTGCTGCGAGTCGGGCTTCTCGAGGTCCGCCACCGCGTCGGCGGTGATGATCGGCATGGAGCCGGTCTGCGCCGCGTGCGTCTCGGCGAAGGCGCGCTCAAGGCGATCCTGGAAGTCCTGGTGGCTCGCCTCGTACTCCTCCTGCGTGATGTCGCCGCGACCCACGAGGGCCTCGGTGTACAGCGTGCGGACCGAGCGCTTGGCCTCGATGAGGTTGTACATGAGCGGCTGCGTCATCGACGGGTCGTCGCCCTCGTTGTGGCCGCGGCGGCGGTAGCACACGAGGTCGATGACGACGTCGCGGTGGAACTCCTGGCGGTACGCGAAGGCGAGCTCCGCGACGCGCACGACGGCCTCGGGGTCGTCGCCGTTCACGTGGAAGATCGGCGCCTGGATGGTCTTGGCGACATCCGTCGAGTACGTCGAGGTGTGGCCCTCGGCCGGCGGGGTCGTGAAGCCGACCTGGTTGTTGATGTTGAGGTGCACGGTGCCGCCGGTGCGGTACGCGCGCAGCTGCGACATCTGCAGGATCTCGACGACGATGCCCTGGCCCGACATGGCCGCGTCACCGTGCACCATGATCGGCAGCACCGTGAACGAGCCGATCGGCCGCCTGTCCTGCTTGGCGCGCACGATGCCCTCGAGCACGCCGTCGACGGCCTCGAGGTGGCTCGGGTTGGCGGCGAGGTAGACGGGGATGGTCTGGCCGTTGGCACTCGTGAAGGTGCCCTCCGTGCCGAGGTGGTACTTGACGTCACCCGAGCCCTGCACGGTCTTGGGGTCTTGCGTGCCCTCGAACTCGCGGAAGATCTGGCCATACGTCTTGCCCGCGATGGTGGTGTGCACGCTCAGGCGGCCGCGGTGGGCCGTGCCGATGGCGACCTCCTCGAGGTTCGCCTCCGCTGCCTTCTGGATGACGGCGTCGAGCGCCGCGATCGTGGACTCGCCGCCCTCGAGGCTGAAGCGCTTCTGGCCGACGTACTTGGTCTGCAGGAACGTCTCGAACGCCTCGGCCTCGTTGAGCTTGCCGAGGATGCGCATCTGCTCGTCGTGCATCGGCTTCGCGTACTTCTGCTCGACGTGCTCCTGAATCCAGCGGCGCTGGGCGGGGTCGGCGATGTGCATGTACTCGATGCCGATGGTGCGGCAGTACGAGTCGCGCAGCACGCCGAGGATGTCGCGCAGCAGCGCCGTGCGCTTGCCCGCGAAGCCGCCCGTGACGAACTCGCGGTCGAGGTCCCAGAACGTCAGCCCGTGGCTCGCGATGTCGAGGTCGGGGTGCGAGCGCTGGCGGTACTCGAGCGGGTCGGTGTCGGCCATCAGGTGGCCGCGCACGCGGAACGAGTTGATGAGCTCCTGCACGCGGGCGGTCTTGTCGACGTTGTCGGCCAGGTCGACCGAGATGTCGGACGCCCAGTGGATCGGGTCGTAGGGGATGCGGAGCGCCGCGAAGATGTTTTCGTAGAAGTGGTGCTCGCCGATGAGGCGCTCGTGGATCTTCTTGAGGAACTCGCCGGAGCCGGCACCCTGGATGACGCGGTGGTCGTAGGTGCTCGTGAGGGTGATGGTCTTGCCGATGCCGAGTTCGGCGAGCGTCTTGGGGCTCGCGCCCTGGAACTCCGCCGGGTACTCGAGCGCACCCGCGCCGACGATGGTTCCCGCGCCCCGCATGAGGCGGGGAACCGAGTGCTCGGTGCCGATGCCGCCGGGGTTGGTGAGCGAGATCGTGTTGCCCGCGTAGTCCGCGGCGGTGAGCTTGTTGGCGCGGCCGCGTGCGACCACGTCCTCATAGGCGACGAGGAACTCGGCGAACCCCATGGTGTCGCAGCGCTTGATGCCGGGCACGACGAGGGAGCGCGTGCCATCCGGCTTGGGGATGTCGATCGCGATGCCCAGGTTGATGTGCGCGGGAGTGACCACCGACGGCTTGCCGTCGACCTCGTCGTAGAAGACGTTCTGGCTCGGGAACTCCTTGAGCGTCTCGACCATGGCCCACGCGATGAGGTGCGTGAACGAGACCTTGCCGCCGCGGGCGCGCTTGAGGTGGTTGTTGATCACGATGCGGTTGTCGATCATGAGCTTCGCGGGCATCGTGCGCACGCTCGTCGCGGTGGGGACGGTGAGCGAGCTGTCCATGTTCGCGGCGAGGCTCTTCGCGGCGCCCTTGAGCACGGCCACCTCATCCTGCGCCTCGGTCGGTGCCGCGTCCTGCGCGGGTACCGGTGCCGTCGCAGGGGCGTCGGCGGGGATGGGCTGCGGTTTCGCCTGCACGGAGGTGGTGCGTGCGACGGGCTGGCTGCCCGTGGCGGGAGCGGGCTCGGCAGCAGGGGCGGGCTCGGCGGCGGCGGCCTCGGTCACCGTCTCGGGAATCTGGGCCTCGCCACCGACCTGCGACTCGGGCGCGGGCGCCGCGACGACGTCGATCGCGCCCGTCGGGGTGGGGTCTGTGCGGTGGTAGCTCTCGAGAACCGGCCACCAGGACTGGTCGACGAGGTTCTTGTCCTGCTGGTAGAGCTCGTACATCTCGTCAACGAGCCACTCGTTGGCTCCGAATTCGCCCGAGGAGTCGCCATCGGGTGCGATTCCGGTCACTTGGCTTGACACAGCCGACCGCCCACTTTCAGTTCTCTTGGTTGTAACCACTGTGGTGCGCCCGCCAGTGGACACGCCTCAAATATCTTAAGGGCACTGCCTGCACAACTGCTGGCACGACCGGGGAACGGTAGCGTTAATTTCATGCGCTTTTATGAAACGTCGCCCGTGCACGACCTGACCTACTCCGATGTGTTCCTCGTTCCGTCGCGCTCGGCGGTCGGGAGCAGGCTCGATGTCTCGCTCGCGCCGCACGACGGCACGTCGGCGACGATCCCCATCGTCTCCGCCAACATGAACTCGGTGACGGGCCCGCGCCTGGCGGCGACCCTCGCCCGCCGCGGTGGGCTAGGGGTGCTTCCGCAGGACATGCACGCCCAGGACCTCGATGCGGCGATCCGCTGGGTGAAGGAGCAGCCGGTCGGCTTCGATGCCGCACTCGACCTGCGCCCCGAGGAGACCGTGGCATCCGCGCTCCGGCTGCTGCCGGCCGTCGAGGGGCACGGCATCGTGATCCACGACGAGCACGGCGCCTTCCTCGGGGTGGTGCCCGCCGAGCGCCTCGCCACCGCACTCCCGGGTGCGCGACTGGGCGACCTGCTGGGCGGTCCGCTCGCGTCGATCGACGTCGACGAGCTCGACGGGCCGAGGGCGGCGTTCGACCTCATGGTCGCCGCGGGCATCCAGTTCGCCCCCGTTCTGAAGGAGGGCAGGGTCGTCGGCACGCTCAGCCGCAAGGCCGCCCTGCGCTCCACGCTCTACCAGCCCGCGCTCGACGGGCAGGGCCGCCTCTCGGTGGCCGCGGCGGTCGGCATCAACGGCGATCCCGCGGCCAAGGCCCGGGCGCTCGTCGAGGCCGGCGCCGACGTGATCGTCATCGACACCGCCCACGGCCACCAGGACGGCATGGTGCGTGCCATCGCGGCCGTGGCAGCCCTCGACCTGGGTGTGCCGATCGTCGCGGGCAACGTCGTCACCACCGACGCCGTGGGCGACCTCGTCGGCGCGGGCGCGACCATCATCAAGGTGGGGGTCGGGCCCGGCGCCATGTGCACGACGCGCATGATGACGGCGGTCGGTCGTCCGCAGTTCTCCGCTGTGCTCGAGACGGCGGAGGCGGCGCGCGCGCTCGGCGCCCACGTGTGGGCAGACGGCGGGGTGCGGTACCCGCGGGATGTCGCCCTCGCGCTCGCCGCGGGCGCGGCATCCGTCATGATCGGCTCGTGGTTCGCGGGCACGATCGAGGCCCCGGGAACGCTCGCGGTCGACGAGAACGGCCGTGCCTACAAGGAGAGCTGGGGCATGGCATCGACGAAGGCCGTGCGCGAGCGCTTCGACAAGCTCGACGCGTACGAGCTGGCCCGCAAGACCCTGTTCGCGGAGGGCATCTCGAGCTCGAAGATCTACCTCGACCCGCTGCGACCGTCGCTCGAGGACCTGCTCGACATGATCACCTCCGGCGTGCGCAGCTCGCTGAGCTACGCGGGCGCGACGACGCTCGAGGAGTTCCACGAGCGCGCGCTCGTCGGAATCCAGTCGGCGGCGGGCTACGAGGAGGGCAAGGCGCTGCCGGTGTCGTGGTAGCCCGGCGCCTTATAGACTTGCTCAGATAATGGACGACCCTCCCAGTAAGGCCCATCCTTGTACGAGCTGATCATGCTCGGGGTGGGCCTGCTGCTCACCATCGGTACCGGCTTCTTCGTCGCGTCCGAGTTCGCCCTCGTCAATCTCGACCGGTCTGACCTCGAGGTTCGCCAGGAACGCGGCGAGCGGGGACTGGGCATGGTGATCTCGGCGCTCAAGCACACCTCTACCCACCTCTCGAGTGCGCAGCTCGGCATCACGATCACCACCCTGCTCACCGGCTACACCCTCGAGCCCGCGTTCAGCTCGCTGCTCGCGCCGCTGTTCTCCGCCTTCCTGCCCGCGTCGGCGGTCTCGGTCGTCGCGACGATCATCGCGATCGTCGTCGCCACGCTGCTGTCGATGATCATCGGCGAGCTGGTGCCCAAGAACCTCGCCCTCTCGCTGCCGCGCGCGATCGGCAAGGTCGTCGTGCCCTTCCAGGTCGTGTTCACCTCGGTGTTCCGGCCGGCGGTCGCGCTGCTCAACAACTCCGCGAACGGCATCCTGCGCCTCTTCGGCATCGAGCCGAAGGAAGAGCTCTCCGGTGCGCGCACCGCTGAGGAGCTCACGTCGCTCGTGCGCCGCTCCGCGAGCGAGGGCAGCCTCGACAGCGACACCGCGACGCTCCTCGCGCGCACTCTCGCCTTCGCCGACCACACCGCCCAGGACGTCATGACGCCGCGACCGCGCGTCGCGAGCATCGACCGCACGGATGCCGCACAGGACGTCATCGACCTGGCACGCCGCACGGGCTTCTCCCGGTTCCCCGTGATCGACGACAGCATCGACGACGTCGTGGGCATCGTGCACGTGAAGCAGGCGGTAGCCGTCCCGCGCGAGCGCCGCGGGGAGGTGCCCGTCTCCGCTCTGCAGTCCGACGCACTGCGCGTTCCCGAGACCATGAAGCTCGACGGCCTGCTCGCCGAGCTGCGCGGTCGCGGCTACCAGATGGCGGTCGTGCTCGACGAGTACGGCGGCACCGCCGGCGTCGCGACGCTGGAAGACCTCGTCGAGGAGCTCGTGGGCGAGGTCTCCGACGAGCACGACCGGTCGAAGCCCGATGTCGTGCGGTCACGGCTGTGGTTCACGTTCCCGGGCATCCTGCGCCCCGACGAGCTGCTCGAGCGCACCGGGGTATCGGTGCCCGAGGAGGGCCCGTATGAGACCGTCGCGGGCTGGCTGATGAGCGAGCTGGGCAAGCTGCCCTCGGTGGGTGACACCGTCGACATCGCGGGCGGCACGTTCCGCATCGAGCGCCTCGACGGCAGGCGCATCGACCGGGTGCGCTACACCCCGGTCGTCGACGAGCAGGGCGGGGGTGACGCCTGATGGACGTGTGGGGAATCGTCTGGCTGTTCGTCCTCCTGATCGTCAACGCGTTCTTCGTCGCGAGCGAGTTCGCCGTGATCTCCGCGCGCCGCTCGCAGATCGAGCCGCGCGCCGAGGCCGGGTCGCGCGCAGCCAAGACGGCACTGTGGGCGATGGAGCACGCCACGCTCATGCTCGCCGCCTGCCAGTTGGGCATCACCGTGGCATCCCTACTGATCCTCAACGTGTCGGAGCCGGCGATCCACCACCTGCTCGAGATCCCGCTGCATCTCACCGGCCTGCCCGAGGAGGTGATCGGCACGGTCGCGTTCGTCATCACCCTGCTGCTCGTGTCGTTCCTGCACGTCGTGCTGGGCGAGATGGTGCCCAAGAACATCTCGTTCTCACGGCCCGATCGGGCCGTGCTGCTGCTCGCGCCGCCGCTCGTGTTCATCGCGCGCGTGTTCAACCCGGTGATCTTCGTGCTGAACGCGATCGCGAACGGGGTGCTGCGGTTGTTCCGCGTGACGCCGAAGAACGAGGCGAACAGCGTCTTCACCCTCGACGAGGTGGCGACGATCGTCGCGCAGTCGACGAGGGAGGGCGTGCTCAGCGACGCCGGCGGAACGCTCAGCGCGGCGTTCGAGTTCACCTCGAAGAAGGTGCGCGACGTCGCCGTCGGCATGGCGTCCCTGGTCACCCTGCCCGAGGACGCGACGCCGGCCGATGTCGAGCGCGCGGTCGCGCAGCGCGGGTTCTCGCGCTACATCCTCGTCGATGACGAGGGGGAGCCGACCGGCTACCTGCACCTCAAGGACGTCATCGACCTCGACGACGAGAGCGAGTTCGACGAGCCCGTTCCGCCCAAGCGCATCCGTCAGCTCATCTCGATCTTCCGCGGCACCGACCTCGAGGATGCCCTCGCGACGATGCGCCGTTCGGGCGTGCACGTCGCGCGCGCGTTCGACGAGAACGGGGCGACCAAGGGCGTGCTGTTCCTCGAGGACATCATCGAGGAGCTCGTGGGCGAAGTGCAGGACGCTACGCGGCGGCGGCCCTAGAGCCGGCCCGCACCCGCGCGCGCACCGCGATCCCCGCGCACAGGATCACGACCACGGCCCCGAGCCAGACCGTCCAGTCGAGCGCCTCGCCGAGCAGCAGCGCCGACCACACGATGGTGAGCACCGGCTGCACGAGCTGGATCTGGCTCACGCGGGCGATGGGCCCGATGGCGAGACCGCGGTACCAGGCGAAGAACCCGAGGAACATGCTGAAGAGCGCCATGTAGGCGAAGGCCAGCCACGCCTGCACACCCGCGACGGGCCAGCCCGGCGCGACGGCGACCGCCGTGATCACGACGGTCACCGGCAGCGCGAGCACGAGCGCCCAGCAGATCGTCTGCCACGGGCCGATCTCGCGCGAGAGCAGCGCCCCCTCCGCGTAGCCGATCGCCGCGGTCACCACCGCACCCAGCAGCAGGAGGTCGCCCGGGCGGAGCCCGTCGAGCCCGCCGCCCGCGATCGCGACGAAGACGATGACCGAGAGCACGCCGGCCCCGCTCGCGAGCCAGAAGGCGAGCGAGGGGCGCTCCTTGCCCCGGATGACCGCGGCAACCGCCGTCGCCGCCGGGAGCAGGCCGATCACCACGGCGCCGTGCGACGAGGGCACGGTCTGCAGGGCGAACGACGTGAAGAGCGGGAAGCCGAAGATGACGCCGGCCGCGACCACTGCCAGGCGCAGCCACTGCCCGCCGCGCGGCAATCGCTGCCGGGTGATCGCGAGCACGACGAGGGCGAGCACGCCCGCGACCACCGCGCGGCCGTTGGCGATGAACAGCGGTGTCAGCTCGACGACGGCGATGCGCGTCATGGGCAGCGTGAACGAGAACATCAGCACGCCGAGGAAGCCGAAGACGAGACCGCGGGCCGGACTACCGGAGGGCATGGCTACCTGAGGGCATATTTGGAGCGTAGGTACTGCGGCGGGTAGTAGTCGAGGTCCACTCCGAGGTCGGCGGCTGCCCGCCACGGGAAGTGCGGGTCGCGCATCATCTCCCGCCCCATCATCACAGCGTCGGCGCGACCGGATGCCACGACCTCCTCCGCCTGCCTGGCCTCGGTGATGAGGCCGACGGCGCTCACCGGCGCCGCCGCGGTCTCGTGCACGAACTCCGCGAACGGAACCTGGTAGCCGGGCTCGAGCGGGATGTGCACGCCGCTCACGAGTCCGCCCGTCGAGATGTCGAACAGGTCGGCACCGGCCTCGGCGGCCCAGCCGGCCACGACCGCGGTCTGCTCCCGGTCCCAGCCGCCGTCGGCCCAGTCGGTCGCCGAGAAGCGCACGAGCACGGGCACGTCGGGGCCGGCGGCCTCGCGCACCGCCCGCACCACGGCGAGCAGCAGGCGCGCGCGGTTCTCGAGCGAACCGCCGTACTCGTCGTCGCGCTCGTTGGAGAGCGGGGAGAGGAACTGGTGCAGCAGGTAGCCGTGCGCCGCGTGCACCTCCAGCAGGCTGAATCCGGCAGACAGCGCGCGCGACGCCGCGGCGGCGAAGTCGTCGACGACGGCCCCGATCTCGTCGACCGACAGCGCCCGCGGGGTGGCGTAGCCGGTGAACGCGACGGCGGAGGGCGCCACGGGCTCCCAGCCGCCCTCGGCGGCCGGCACGGTGCCGTGCGTCCCGTGCCAGGGGCGCCAGGTCGAGGCCTTGCGGCCCGCGTGGGCGAGCTGCATGCCGGGCACGGCACCCTGCGACCTGATGAACGCGGTGACGCGCGACCAGGCATCCGTCTGCTCGGAGTTCCAGATGCCGGTGTCCTCGGGGCTGATGCGGCCCTCGGGGCTGACGGCGGTCGCCTCGGTCATCACGAGGCCCGCACCGCCGATCGCGAACGAGCCGAGGTGCACGAGGTGCCAGTCGGTGGGCACGCCGTCGCGCTTCTCGACGGAGTACTGGCACAGCGGCGCTACCCACAGTCGGTTGCGGAACGTCGTGCCGCGCAGGGTCAGGGGGGTGAAAAGAGCGCTCATGACTGCAGTGAACGCAGGAACGCGTCGAGACCTTCCGCGCCCGTGAAGTGGTGCGCGGTCACGCCCAGTGCCGCTGCCGCGTCGCTGTTGACCGCCTTATTGTCGATGA
The DNA here is from genome assembly GCA_903920435.1 of uncultured Actinomycetes bacterium. Lineage (GTDB taxonomy): Bacteria > Actinomycetota > Actinomycetes > Actinomycetales > Microbacteriaceae > Rhodoglobus. The sequence continues at coordinate 2,670 of CAIXMB010000203.1, read as the reverse complement.
AGACCATGCGGTCGAGCGGGATGCCGAGTTCGGCGGCCACTTCGGCGTAGATCGCGGGGTCGGGCTTGACCGCGTCCATCTCGGCGCTCACGAAGACCCGCTCGAAGAACTGCGCCATGGGGGAGCGGCGGAACGGACTCGAGAAGTCGAAGCCCGCGTTGGAGAGGATCGCGAGGCGGGTGCCGCCCTCGTGCAGCTCTTCGATGAGGTCGAGGGTCGCGGGCTCGAGGCTCCACCAGCTGCGGAAGTCGGCGATCCACAGGGCGTGCACGGTGGAGGCCCTCCAGGTCACTCCGAGGTCGGCGGCGACGAGCCGCCAGTACTCGGGGATCGAGAGGGTGCCCTGGTCGAGCCCGTCGCGGTGCGCCCAGTACGCCTCCCAGAACTCGGCGTCGTGGCATCCGGAGATCGCGACGAGCGCCGCGCGGTCGGCGTCGCTCGGCGAGCGGGAGATCACCTCGCCGTAGTCGAAGACGACGACACGACCGGGGATGCTGATAGCCACGTGCTCAAACTATCGTGAGGCGGGTGACCTCCTTTACAGCGTGGACCCCGGATGCCGCCGCCGCCCGGATCGCGGTGCCCGGCGAGCACGACGACAAGTACAGCCGGGGCGTGCTCGGGGTGATCACCGGCTCGGCGATGTACCCGGGAGCGGCGGTGCTCGGCGTCGAGGCGGCCGCGCACACGGGTGTGGGCCTGAGCCGGTACCTCGGCGAGGCGCGCGAGCTCGTGCTGCAGCGCCGGCCCGAGGTGGTGACCGCCGACGGCCGGGTTCAGGCGTGGCTGCTCGGCTCGGGAATGGAGGCGCCCGACGAGCGCGTGCGGGCCGCCGTGCGGCAGGAGGTGCCCGTGGTGCTCGACGGTGGTGCGATCGGGCTGCACGCGAGCGCGGCGGGGCCGGTCGTGATCACGCCGCACCACGGCGAGCTCGCGACGCTGCTGGGGGTCTCCCGTGCGGAGGTGTCGGCCGACCCCGCGGGTTTCGCTCGCCGCACCGCCGACGAGCTCGGCATCACCGTGCTGCTCAAGGGGCACACCACGTACGCCGCGGGCCCGGGCGTCTCGCTCACGGTAACCCACGCACCGACCTGGCTCGCGACCGCCGGGGCCGGTGACGCGCTCGCGGGGATCCTCGGGGCGCTCGTGGCGACCAACCCCTCAGCGCCGCTCGCCGAACTCGCCGCGACCGCCGCGCTGCTGCACGGTCTCGCCGCCGAGCGCGCGTCGGGCGGCGGGCCGCTCACCATCCTCGGGCTGTGCGCGGCGCTGCCGGCGACGATCGCGGGGCTGCTCGCGGGTTGAATGGGCGCTCCAGCGCCGTGTCGAAATCTCACCGACGAGCAGCCTGGCTTCGATACGCGCGCGAGAGCGCGCTACTCAACCGGCCTGTCAGCCCAGGAACCGCGACAGGAACTCGCGCGTGCGCGCCTGCTTGGGTGCACCGAACACCTCGGCGGGCGTGCCCTGCTCGGCGATGGTGCCGCTGTCGAGGAAGACCACGCGGTCGGCGACGTCGCGCGCGAACGCCATCTCGTGGGTGGCCATGACGATCGTCGTGCCGTCGTCCTTGAGCTCGCGCACCAGATCGAGCACCTCGGTGACCAGCTCCGGATCGAGCGCGCTCGTGATCTCGTCGAGCAGGAGCAGTTCGGGGTTCGTCGCCACCGCCCGCACGATCGCCGCCCGCTGCTGCTGCCCGCCGGAGAGGCGATCCGGGAACGAGCGGGCCTGATCGGCGAGCCCGATGCGCCCGAGCAGCTCGAGGCCCCGCGCCTCGGCCTGCGCCCGGGAGATCCGGAGCACCTGGCGGGAGGCGAGGGTCACATTGTCGAGCACGGTGAGGTGCGGGAAGAGGTTGAAGTGCTGGAACACGACGCCGATGCGCGCGCGCACCGCGTCGGCCTTCGTCGTGGGGGTCGAGATGTCGGTGCCCGCGAGCCAGACCTGGCCGTCGTCGATGGTCTCGAGCAGGTTCATCGTGCGCAGCAGCGTCGACTTGCCCGAGCCGCTCGCGCCGATCAGGGCGACGACCTCGTGCGAGTTGACGGCGAGGTCGATGCCGCGCAGCACCTCCTTGTCGCCGTACGACTTCCAGATGTTCTCGACCCGCAGGACCTCGACGGCGTTCTGAGACCTCATGAGACGATCCCGCCGATCTGCTCGCGCGCGCGCAGGCGGGCGGTGTACCAGTCGGTGAAGCGGATCATCGGGATCGCGAGCAGCACGAAGAACAGTCCAGCGACGACGTACGGCGTGTAGTTGAAGAAGTGGCTCGTCTCGATCTGGGCGGCGCGCACGGCATCGACGGCCCCGAGCACCGAGATGAGGCCGACATCCTTCTGCATGGCGATGAAGTCGTTCATGAGTGCCGGCGTGACCTTGCGCACCGCCTGCGGCAGCACGACGAGGCGCATCGACTGGCCATGGCTGAGACCCAGCGAGCGCGCGGCCACCACCTGCGACGGATGCACGGCCTCGATGCCCGCGCGGAACACCTCGCTCACGTACGCCGAGTAGGTGAGCACGAGCGCGATCGTGCCCAGCACCTCGGAGGGGATGCGCGGCCCACCGGACCCGATGAGCCCCGGCACCCCGAACCCCACGAGGTAGAGGGTGATGATGAGCGGCATGCCGCGGAAGAGGTCGGTGTAGCCCGAGGCGAGCGCG
>CAIXMB010000202.1 GCA_903920435.1 uncultured Actinomycetes bacterium | reverse complement strand
CCCGGGAGAAAAGCCAAACCGCCCAAACCGCGCGCATATCCGGGGGTTGCCCTCGATCGGGAGGTAGGTTCAATCAGTCATTGAAGGTACTGTTAACGGAGTTAACAGTGTTACCTGCGTGATTTCGGGCGGGACGACACGACTGGGGAGCAATGAGCACGTCACAGATGCGCCGGGGGGCGCCGGTTTCGAAGCTACGGATGCGCGTGGTGGCCATCACCGTCGCGCTCGGCCTCGCAATCACGGGCACGACCCTTGCGGCTCCCGCCTACGCCGTGGACTACCCGACGTGGGATGACGTCGCCAACGCCCGCAACGACGAGGCCGCGACCGCTGCTGCCGTTGCCCAGATCAACGCCCTCATCGCGAGTCTCACCGCCGAGGCCGACCGTACCCAGAAGGACGCCGAGGCGAAGGCGACCGTCTGGCAGGAGGCCGACAACAAGTACCAGGCCGCGAACGCCAAGGCCAACACCCTGCAGGAGCAGGCCGATGCCGCGAACGCGAAGGCCGCCGGGTCTGCCCAGCGCGCCGGCCAGATCGTCGCCCAGCTCATGCGCGGGGGTGGCGGCGGCGACACGACGATGAACCTGCTGCTCAACTCCAAAGATGCCGACGACCTGCTCAACTCGCTCGGAATGTCGCAGAAGGTCTCCGAGCAGTCCTACGCGGTCTACGAGCGCGCGCTCCTCGACCGCAACACGGCCCAGGCCCTCACCGACCAGGCCGACATCGCCAAGAACGAGCTCTTCGACCTCAAGGCCGCTTCCGAGAAGGCGTTCGAGGAGGCCAAGGTCGCCGCGGCCGCCGCATCGGCTGCGCTCGCCGCCCAGCAGGAGCACCAGGCTCAGCTGCAGGCCCAGCTCGTCGTGCTGCAGGAGAACCGCGCCGCGACCGAGGCCGACTACAAGGCGGGCATCCAGGCCAAGTTCGACGCGGACGTCAACTACGGCGGCCAGATCAGCGACTCCGGTTGGGCGAAGCCCGCCGGCGGCTACATCACCTCGGTGTTCGGCTACAGCGCCGACTACGGCAGCAAGTTCCACAAGGGCACCGACCTCGGCGCCGGCTGTGGAGCCAACATCTACGCGGCGCACGCAGGCACCGTCATCTTCGCGCTGTACGGCTGGAACGGCGGCTACGGCAACGAGGTCATGATCGACCACGGCGGCGGCGTCGTGACGCGCTACGGCCACATCATCGACGGCGGCATCCTCGTCTCGTACGGCCAGTCGGTGGGTGTCGGCACCAACATCGCGCGCGTCGGCAGCACGGGCGACTCGACGGGCTGCCACCTGCACTACGAGGTCATCCTCGACGGCACGAACGTCGATCCCGTTCCGTTCATGGCAGGGCAGGGCATCACGCTTGGGTAGTCGCGGTGAGGGGGTGCCCTCAAGGGCACTGACCCTCATCGCAAGCCTGAGCCTGGTGCTCACGCTCGGTTTGGCGAGCCCTGCCTACGCCGACGACTACCCGACCTGGGACGACGTGCAGAACGCGCGCCAGAACGAGGCGGCGGCGCAGGCGGAGATCGACAAGATCGAGGGCTTCCTCGTCTCGCTCGAGAGCAAGGCCGCCGAGCTCGGCCGCGCCGCGCAGGCCAAGGGCGAGGCCTACAACGTCGCCGCCGAGGCGCTCGACGCGGCATCCGGCAAAGCCAACCGACTGCAAGCCCAGGCGACGGATGCCGCGGCGCAAGCCCGGGAATCCTCCCGCCGCGCGGGCCAGCTGGTCGCCCAGTTCGCGCGCTCCGGCGGATCGAGCCTCTCGCTCAGCCTGCTGCTCAACGAGGACTCCGACGACCTGCTCGGCACGCTCGGCACGATGAGCAAGCTCACCGCGCAGTCCGCCGCGATCTACGCCCGCGCGGAGCACGACAAGAACGTCGCGGACTCGCTGACCGCCGAGGCGGAGGCGGCGGTCGCCGCGCGGCAGAAGCTCGCGGCATCCGCCCAGAAGGCCCTCGACGCTGCCAACGCGGCGTCCGCGGACATGCTCGCGCAGGTGGCGGCCCAGCAGGATGCTGCCGACCAGCTCTACGACCAGCTCGCCGCGCTCAAGGGCACGACCGCCGAGGTCGAGCGCGAGTACCTCGAGGGTGTGACGAACCCGCCTACGACTCCCGCCCCGCCGACGCCGCCCACCCCCACGAACCCGGGGACGCCGACCACCCCGCCCACACCGCCGGTGGACCCGACGCCGCCCGCGCCGAGCCCGTCAGCCGTGGAGACGGCCATCGCATACGCCTACGCGCAGTTGGGTGACCCCTACGAGTACGGCGGCTCGGGCCCGGACTCGTGGGACTGCTCGGGCCTCACCAAGGCCGCCTATGCCGCGGCGGGCGTGTACATCGGCGCCCACGGGTCGACGAGCCAGTACAACTACCTCGCGAACCGGGGCCGGCTCGTACCGGTGAGCGAGCTGCAGCGCGGCGACCTGGTCTTCTACTCCGACGACGGCGGGTACTCCACGTACCACACAGCCTTGTACCTCGGCGGCGGCAAGATGATCGAGGCGCAGTACGAGGGCGTGCCGGTGAAGGTCTCGAACCTGCGGTACTACGACCTCATGTACTACGGGGCCCGCCCGACCGGTTAGTGGGTTGAGTAGGGCCCCCTAGGGCCCGTATCGAAACCGGGTTTCGATACGGCCGCGGGCGGCCTACTCAACCAGCCCGAGATCAGTGACCGGCCGGCGGCACGTACGCCGCGAGGCCCGCCTGGATGACGGCCTCGGCCTCGGCCGCGTCACCCCAGCCGTCGATCTTGACCCACTTGCCGGGCTCGAGGTCTTTGTAGTGCTCGAAGAAGTGCTCGATTTCCTTCTTCGTGAACTCGGGGATGTCGGCGAGGTCCTGGATGTGCGCCCAGCGCGGGTCCTTCGCCTGCACGCAGATGACCTTGGCGTCGCTGCCGCCATCGTCGGTCATGTTGAAGACGCCGACGGGGCGCACCTTGATCCCCACGCCGGGGAAGGTGGGTGCATCGAGGAGGATGAGCGCGTCGACCGGGTCACCGTCGAGGCCGAGCGTGTGCTCGAAGAAGCCGTAGTCGGTCGGGTACGCGAACGAGGTGAAGAGGTAGCGGTCGAGAAACACCCGCCCGGTCTCGTGGTCGACCTCGTACTTGTTGCGGCTCCCCTGCGGGATCTCGACGATGATGTCGTACGCGGCCATGACAGTTGCTCCTATAAGTCCGTGGGAATGCTCCCGATAACGTTAGCGGATGCCGCAATCCCGCCCGAGGCTCACCCCCGCGATCGCCGACGTCCGTCGCGCGGTGCGAGAAGCGCTCGCTGAGGCACTCGAAGCGCTTCCGCCGGCTTCGAGAGCCTCAGCCAGCGTGCTCGTCGCCCTCTCCGGCGGCCCCGATTCCCTCGCGCTCGCCGCGGCCACTGCCTTCGAGGCACCCAGGGCCGGCGTCCGCGCCGGTGCCGTCATCGTCGACCACGGCCTGCAGGCCGGTTCCACGGATGCCGCGGCGCGCGCCGCCCGCCAGGCCATCGACCTCGGCCTCGACCCCGTCGTGGTGAAGACCGTCGCCGTGGGCACGGAGGGCGGCCCGGAGGCCGCCGCCCGCACCGCCCGCTACTCGGCGCTCGAGGGCGCTGCGACCGAGCTCGGCGCGGCCGCCGTGCTGCTGGGGCACACGCTCGACGACCAGTCCGAGACGGTGCTGCTCGGGCTTGCGCGGGGCAGCGGGGCCGCGAGCCTGCAGGGAATGGCGGCGGTGACGGGGTTGTACGTGCGGCCGCTGCTGGGCATCCGGCGCGCGACCACCGTGCAGGCCTGCGCCGACGTCGGGCTCGAGCCGTGGCTCGACCCGCAGAACGACGACCCTTCGTACACGCGCGTGCGCGTGCGCCGCACGGTGCTGCCCGTGCTGGAGGAGGAGCTCGGCCCCGGTGTCGCCGAGGCGCTCGCCCGCACCGCCGAGCAACTGCGGGAGGACTCGGAGGCACTCGACCATTTCGCCGAGGAGATCGCGGAGGACGTGGTCGAGCACTCGGAGGCGGGCATCTCCCTCGCCGTGCGGTCGCTCGAGGTGCAGCCGGCGGCACTGAGGCAGCGCCTCATCCGGTTGGCCGTCGCGAGCGAGTTCCACGTGTCGCTCTCGCGTGCGCAGACCCTGGAGATCGCGCGGCTCGTCACCGACTGGCACGGCCAGGGCCCGATCGACCTGCCCGGATTCACCGCCGCGCGCTCGGGCGGCTGGGTGCGCCTCGCGGCCGCGGGCACGGATGCCGCCTCCGCCCGTCCCGTGTACACGCCCTGAACCGGTGATCGAGCGGAGCCGAGATCCCGTCGGCCAGATCTCGGCTTCGCTCGATCACCGCGCGGTTTAGGCTGGCTCGCATGGAACTTGCCGACGTCCAGGCCGACATCACCGAGGTGCTCCTCACCGAGGAGCAGATCCACGAGAAGATCGCCGAGCTCGCCCGGCGCATCGAGAAGGACTACGCGGGCGAGCGAGTGCTGCTCGTCGCCGTGCTCAAGGGCGCGGTGATGGTCATGGCCGACGTGGCGCGCGAGCTCAAGATGCACCTCGACATCGACTTCATGGCGGTGTCGTCGTACGGCACGGGCACCGAGTCGAGCGGCGTCGTGCGCATCCTCAAAGACCTCGACGCCGACCTGACCGGCCGGCACGTGATCATCGTGGAGGACATCATCGACTCCGGCCTCACCCTCGCCTGGCTGCGCGCCAACCTCGAGAGCCGCGGCCCTGCATCCCTCGAGATCCTCGCGCTGCTGCGCAAGCCGGATGCCGCGAAGGTCGAGGTCGACGTGAAGTACATCGGGTTCGACATCCCCAACGCCTTCGTCGTCGGCTACGGACTGGACTACGCGGAGAAGTACCGCAACCTGCGCGGTGTCGCGGTGCTCGCGCCGCACGTCTACGCCTAGCAACCGGTGGTCGAGCGGAGCCGAGGCCGGTGGTCGAGCGGAGCCGAGGCCGGTGGTCGAGCGGAGCCGAGGCCGGTGGTCGAGCGGAGCCGAGGCCGGTGGTCGAGCGGAGCCGAGGCCGGTGGTCGAGCGGAGCCGAGATCAGTCCCGATCCCTGCCGCGGCTCAGCCTACTGAGCGCCTCGTCGTCTGACGCGATCAACGCCTCACGTTTTGCCCGTCCCCAGTTCTGAACCTGCTTCTCGCGAGCGAAGGCGTCGGCGACTCGGTCGTACTCCTCGGCATAGACCAGCTGAACAGGCCGCCTCCTGCGCGTGTACGCGGCGCCCTCGCCGCTCTGGTGCTGGGCAAGGCGACGTCCGAGATCCCAGGTGCTTCCCACGTAGTAGCTGCCATCCGAGCACTTGAGGATGTACATGTGGGGCATGTGCCAATGGTCGCCTGTCGGCGGTCGAGCGAAGTCGAGACCTCACCGTCTGTGGATCTCGGCTCCGCTCGATCACCGGTGGGGCCTAGGACTGGGGGTGCGCCTGCGGCGAACATCCAGATGCCTTGCAGCGCGGTAACGGTAGCCTTGCAGAACGTTTCTCAGCAGGAAGGTCGGGGGCCTAACCGCCCCGAATCAACATGGACTTCAAGCGCATATTCCGTGGCCCGATCATCTACATCGTGATCGCCGTCATCGCGGTCTTCATCGGCACGACCCTCCTGACCTCCAGCGGCTTCAAGGAGGTCTCCACGCAGGAGGGCCTCGACCTGCTCAAGGGCTCGACTGTCGACTCCGTCAAGATCGTGGACGGTGAGCAGCGTGTCGACCTCACGCTCAACAAGGCCGACGGTGACAACGGCGACAAGGTGCAGTTCTACTATGTCGCCCCGCGCGGCACCGAGGTCGTCGAGGCGATCAACGCCGCCGACCTCAAGAACGGCTTCGACGACGAGGTTCCGCAGACCAACTTCTTCACGAGCCTGCTCGGCATCCTGCTGCCATTCCTCATCATCGGCGTGATCTTCTATTTCCTACTCTCGCGCATGCAGGGCGGCGGCAACCGCGTCATGCAGTTCGGCAAGTCGAAGGCCAAGCTCGTCGGCAAGGAAGCCCCGAAGGTCACGTTCGCCGATGTGGCGGGTGCCGACGAGGCCATCGAAGAGCTCGAGGAGATCAAGGACTTCCTCAAGGAGCCCGCGAAGTTCCTCGCCGTGGGCGCGCGCATCCCCAAGGGCGTTCTGCTCTACGGCCCTCCCGGAACGGGTAAGACCCTTCTGGCCCGCGCGACCGCGGGTGAGGCCGGCGTGCCGTTCTACACGATCTCGGGTTCCGACTTCGTCGAAATGTTCGTGGGTGTCGGCGCGAGCCGCGTGCGCGACCTGTTCGACCAGGCGAAGCAGAACTCGCCCGCCATCATCTTCATCGACGAGATCGACGCCGTCGGCCGCCACCGCGGTGCCGGCATCGGCGGCGGCAATGACGAGCGCGAGCAGACCCTCAACCAGCTGCTCGTCGAGATGGACGGCTTCGACGTCAAGACCAATGTCATCCTGATCGCGGCGACGAACCGTCCGGACGTGCTCGACCCCGCTCTGCTGCGCCCGGGCCGCTTCGACCGCCAGATCGGCGTGGACTCGCCCGACCTGCAGGGCCGCAAGCAGATCCTCGAGGTGCACGCCAAGGGCAAGCCGATGGCCGACGGTGTCGACCTCGAGGTGCTCGCGCGCAAGACGCCCGGCTTCACCGGTGCCGACCTCGCGAACGTGCTCAACGAGGCTGCGCTGCTCACCGCGCGCTCGAACGCCCAGCTCATCGACAACCGCGCCCTCGACGAGGCTGTGGACCGCGTGATGGCCGGCCCGCAGCGCCGCACGCGCCTGATGAACGACAAGGAGAAGCTCATCACGGCGTACCACGAGGGCGGCCACGCCCTCGCCGCGGCGAGCATGCGCAACACCGACCCCGTGACCAAGGTCACGATCCTCCCGCGCGGCCGGGCCCTCGGCTACACGATGGTGCTTCCCCTCGAAGACAAGTACTCGGTCACGCGCAACGAGCTGCTCGACCAGCTCACCTACGCGATGGGCGGCCGCGTCGCGGAGGAGATCGTCTTCCACGACCCGACCACCGGTGCCTCCAACGACATCGAGAAGGCGACCAGCATCGCCCGCCGCATGGTCACCGAGTACGGCATGAGCGCGAAGGTCGGCTCCGTCAAGCTCGGCGCCGCCGCCGGCGAGCCCTTCATGGGCCGTGACATGGGGGCAACGCGCGACTACTCCGACAACATCGCCGAGACCATCGACGAGGAGGTGCGCGCGCTCATCGACCAGGCCCACGACGAGGCCTGGCAGGTGCTCAACACCAACCGCGACACCCTCGACCGTCTCGCGACCGAGCTGCTCGAGAAGGAGACGCTCGACCACACCCAGCTGGCGACGATCTTCGAGGGCATCGAGAAGCTGCCCGAGCGCCCGCAGTGGCTCTCGAGCAACACGCGCCCGCTCTCCGACCGGCCGCCCGTGAAGGTGCCGTCGAAGATCCCGGTCGACTCCGGTCTCGTGGATGGCGGTGTCGAGTCGGACACGCCGTCGAAGCCGAAGCGCACACCGCGCCCCCGCAAGACTCCCGGCATCGCGACCGCCTAGGCCGCCAGTGGCCATCGACTCCGGACGCATCGAAGCGGCCGTCGCCGAGTTGCTCTCCGCCATCGGGGAGGATCCGGCGCGGCCGGGGCTCGTCGACACTCCGCGCCGGGTGGCCGAGGCGTACGGCGACTTCTTCTCGGGTCTCGGCGTCGACGCGGGTGAGCACCTGCGTGAGACGATCCCCGTCGACGGCACGGGTGAGCTCGTGCTGCTGAGGGACATCGAGTTCCGTTCCATCTGCGAGCACCACCTGCTGCCGTTCACGGGTGTCGCGCACCTCGCGTACGTGCCGGGCGAGCGCATAGTCGGGCTCGGCAAGCTCCCGCGCGTGCTCGAGACCCTCGCGTCGCGACCCCAGCTGCAGGAGCGCCTGGGGGAAGAGGTCGCGGATGCCCTCGCCGACGGCCTCGGCGCCAAGGGCGTGCTCGTGGTGCTCGACGCCGTGCACGGGTGCGTCTCGGCCCGCGGCGCCCGCCAGGCCCACAGCTCGACGGTGACGGTCGCGAGCCGCGGCGCCCTCGCCGACCCCGTGCAGCGCGCCGAGGCGATGGCGCTCATCGGGAGTGCCGCATGAGCCCCCAGGTCTTCGCGATCCTCAACGTCACCCCCGACTCGTTCAGCGACGGCGGGCAGTTCGAAAACGCCGACGAGGCGGTCGCGCGCGGTATCGAGCTCATGGCGCAGGGCGCGCACATCGTCGACGTCGGCGGCGAGTCGACCCGGCCGGGTGCCGAGCGCGTCGACCCCGACGAGGAGCAGGCGCGGGTGCTGCCCGTGATCCGCGGCCTGGTCGCAGCGGGCGTGCCGGTGAGCATCGACACGATGAACTCGGTCACGGCGCTCGCGGCGGCGGAGGCGGGAGCATCCGTCATCAATGACGTCTCGGGCGGCCTCGCCGACCCCGAGATGTACCGCGTCGTTGCGCAGACCAAGCTGCTCTACATCGCCATGCACTGGCGCGGCCACTCCGCCGACATGGACAGCCTCGCGGTCTACGACGACGTCGTCACCGACGTGCGCACCGAGCTCAAGGCACGACTCGCCGAGATGTTCGTGTGGGGCGTGGAGAAGGAGCAGGTGGTGCTCGATCCCGGTCTCGGGTTCGCCAAGACCGCCGAGCACAACTGGCAGCTGCTGGGCCGTCTCGACGAGCTCGCGAGCCTCGGGCATCCGTTGCTGATCGGGGCGTCGCGCAAGCGGTTCCTCGCCGACGTGCTCCCTGAGGGTGCGTCGAAGACCGATCGCGATCTGCCTACCGCTGTCGTAGGTGCTTTCGCCGCCCAGGCCGGGGTGTGGGCGCTGCGCGTGCACGACGTCGCCTCCACACGCACGGCCCTGAACGTCGTTGACGCCTGGAAGGCCGGTCGCGGCCGGTGAACCCCATGGACATGATCACGCTCACCGGGCTGCGCGCGACGGCGCACCACGGCGTCTTCGAGCACGAGCGGCGCGATGGCCAGGAGTTCGTCATCGACGTCGTCGTGCACCTCGACCTGGCACCGGCCGCGTCGGGCGACGACCTCGAGCGCACCGTGCACTACGGGGTGCTCGCCGAGCAGGTGGTCGCCGCCGTGGAGAGCGACCCCGTCGACCTCATCGAGACGGTCGCGGAGCGCGTTGCACAGGTCGTGCTGACGCACGCAGCAGCAGTAGCCACGACGGTGACCGTGCACAAGCCCGGGGCCCCCATCACCGTTCCGTTCGAGGATGTGTCGGTGACGATCACCCGTACGCGCACCGCCGCGCCCCGCACCACGGGGTTCAGCCTGTGAGCGCGCTCGCCGTGCTCGCCCTCGGCAGCAACCTGGGTGACCGCGAGGAGATCATCCGGGCCGGGGTGCGCGACATCGCCGCTCTCGAGGGCGTCGAGCTGACCGCCGCCTCCGGCATCGTCGAGACGCCGGCCCTCAAGCCCGACGGCGTCGACACGGATGCCCCCGCCTACCTCAACGCGGTGGTGACAGTCGAGACGACCCTCGACCCCCACGAGCTGCTGCGCGCGCTGAACGGCATCGAGCGCGGGCACGGCCGGGTGCGCGCGGAGCGCTGGGGCGACCGCACGCTCGACATCGACATCATCGAGTTCGGCGGTCTCACCCTCAACTCGCCCGACCTCACCGTGCCGCACCCGCGTGCGGGCATCCGTGCGTTCGTGCTCGCGCCCTGGCTGCAGGTGCAGCCGGATGCCACGCTGCCCGCCCTCGGCCGCATCGACGAGTTGCTCGCCGCGACGGGGGAGACCCCGTCGCCGTACCCCGCGGAGCCGCTGCCATGACCCGCACCAAGCCCCTGCACCTGTTCATGCTCGCCGTCGCGGGCGCAGCGATCCTGTGGTTCATCGAGACGGCACTCGCCACGTCGGGCCGGCCCGTGCTCATCCCGCCGTTCACGGTCGCCGTCGCGCTCGTGCTCATCGGCGTCATCATCGTGGCGATGGCCTGGCCCGTGCGCCGCGTCGCGCGCGGCGACCGCAGCAAGCGCGTGGACCCGTTCTACGCGACGCGCGTCGTCGTGCTGGCGAAGGCCTCGAGCCTCGCCGGCGCACTGCTCGCCGGGGGCGCACTCGGCATCCTCGGCTTCTTCCTCACCCGCTCGGTGCCGCAGGTGTCGTCGGTGACCATGGCGATCGCGGTCGTCGTCGGCGCCGTGCTCCTGCTCGTGGGCGGGCTCGTCGCTGAGCATTGGTGCACGATCCCGCCCGACGACGACGAGAAGACCCGCAAGGGTACCCCCGACCCGCAAGGACTCTGATGAGAATCGAACTGCCGGCCGGCGAGTGGAAGCGCGTGTCGCCCAAGTACGTCATGGTCGACGTGGTGGGCAACCTCATCGCCGCCGTGATCGTGGTGGCCGCGGCATCCGTGCCAGCCTTCATCACCCACAACATCTTCTGGTGGGCGCTGCCGGCGTCACTGGCCGTGATCTTCATCATCGTGCTCGCGCTCACGCCCCGACGGGTTCGTGCGATGGGCTACCAACTGCGCGCCGATGACCTGCTGTTCCGCAAGGGACTGATGTTCCAGCGGTTCGTCGCCGTGCCGTACGGGCGCATGCAGCTCGTCGACATCAACCGGGGGCCGCTCGATCGGGCCGTGGGGCTGAGCGAGCTCAAGTTCGTGACCGCCGCCGCCAGCTCGGGCGTGACGATCCCGGGGCTGCCCGAGGCCGACGCCGAGGAGTTGCGCGACCAGCTCGTCGCGCTGGCCGAGAGCCGCAGGGCGGGGTTGTGAATCTCGACTCCGCTCGATCACCGGGAAGGCTCGCCGACGGCGAGTGGCACCGACTGCACCCCGCGACGCCGCTGCTCAAGGGCGGCATCGCGCTCATCGCCATCCTCGGCGTGATCGTCGTCAACCTGCGCGACGTACTCATCAACATCGTTATCGGTGGCGGCCCCGGCGACGAGTACGACCCGTTCGTGTGGATCATCGAGCACGACTACGCGGGCCTCATCGTGCTGGGGATCGTCGTCGGTCTCCTGCTCTTCATCGCGGGCTTCTACGTCTCGTGGCGCATGCACACGTTCCGCATCACCGACGAGCAGGTCGAGGTGCGCAGCGGCATCCTGTTCCGCACCAACCGCCGCGGCCGGCTCGACCGCATCCAGGGCATCAACATCGTGCGGCCCTTCCTCGCGCGGCTCGTGGGGGCGGCGCGGCTCGAGATCAGCGTCGCGGGCCAGGACGCCAACGTGCAGCTCGCCTACCTCGGCTCGTCGGCCGCCGACGAGCTGCGGCGCGAGATCCTGCTGCTGGCGTCGGGCACGGTCCCTGAGGGTCTCGGCGGGGCAGGCGTTTCGAGTGCCTCAGCGACCGCCCGCCTGGGTGAGCTCCTCGGCCCGGAACTGCCACCGGATGCCGCGCCCCCCGAGTCCGTCGTGCAGATGCACCTCGGGCGGCTCCTCGGCTCGCTCGTGCTGAGCGGCTTCACCGTCTTCCTGCTCGCGGTCATCGCTGCCTTCGTCACCGTCACGGTGACGACTAGGGAGTACCTCTTCCTGCTCGGCTTCGTGCCCGCGATCATCGGTATGGGCAGCTACTACGTGTCGAAGTTCACGAAGTCGCTGCGCTACAGCATCGCCGCGACTCCGGACGGCATCCGCGTCGGGTTCGGCCTGCTCTCCACGAGCAACGAGACGCTGCCGCCCGGCCGCATCCACGCCGTCGAGGTGAGCCAGCCGCTGTTCTGGCGGCCGACGGGATGGTGGGAGATCAAGATCAACCGCGCCTCGCACTCCTCGGCGAAGGGCGCCGCGGGGCAGGCGAACACGACGATCCTGCCCGTGGGCAACCTCGCCGACGTGCGCAAGGTGCTCGAGCTCGTGCTCCCGGGCGTGATCAGCGCCGACGAGATCGCCCTCCTCGAACGGGGTCTCACCTCGAAGGGCGGGGATGACGGCTTCACCAACTCCCCGGCCCGCGCGCGGGTCATCCGGTGGTTCTCGGTGCGGCGCAACGGGTTCGTCGTGCTGCCCGACGCCGTAGTGCTGCGCCGCGGCGCGGTGTGGCGCACGCTCGTGGTCGTGCCCGCGGCACGCATGCAGAGCGTCGCCCTGCACCAGGGTCCGCTCCTGCGCCGGCTGAGGCTGGCGGGCATCCGGCTGCACACCGTGGCGGGACCGGTCATGCCGTACCTCGGCGCCATCGACGCCGAGCTCGCCGTGCGCGCGTTCGGAGACATCTCGCAGACCGCCGTCGCGTCGGCGGGCAGTGACACGAGCCACCGTTGGCGCACCGCGTGAGCCCCACCGGCCGCCTCGGCGTGGGCGTGATCGGCGCGGGCCGCGTCGGACCGGTCCTCGCCGCTGCCCTCGCGGGGGCCGGTCACGCCATAGTCGGCATCGCCGCCGTGAGCGAGCGCAACCGCGACCGCGCGCGGGCGATGCTGCCGGATGTCCCGATCCTCGAGATCCCCGACCTCATCGAGCGCAGCGAGCTCGTCATCCTCGCGATCCCGGAGGAGGAGCTCGAGTCGCTCGTGGCCGGGCTCGCCGCAACGGGAACGTGGCAGGCCGGGCAGCTTGTGCTGCACACCGCGCCGGGGGTGGGGTACTCCGTGCTCGGGCCCGCGCTCGCGGCGGGCGCGATACCGCTCGCCGTGCATCCGGCCATGGTGTTCACCGGCACCTCGATCGACCTCGTGCGCTTGCGCGAGAGCTACTGCGCCGTGACCGCGCCGACACCGGTGCTGCCGATCGGCCAGGCCCTCGTGGTCGAGATGGGCGCGGAGCCCGTGATCGTCGCGGAGGCCGATCGCGCAACGTACGCGGAGGCCGTCGCGATCGCGACCAGCTTCTCCGCCGAGATCGTGCGGCAGTCCACGTCGCTGCTCGCGGGCCTCGGCATCGAGTCGCCCGCGGGCGTGCTCGGGCCGCTGCTGCGGTCGTCGGTCGAGAACGCGCTACTGCGGGTTGAGTAGGCCGCCCGCGGCCGTATCGAAACCTCACCTCGGTTTCGATACGCGCCCTAGAGGGCGCTACTCAACCAGCCTGCGACGGCGGCCGCACCGCGCGGCGACATGACGATCGTGTAGTGGTTGGTGTCGGGCACCTCGACGAAGTTCACGCCGAGCGCCGACGCCCACCGTTCACGCTCCGAAGGCGGGTAGAGACCCGGCGTCTCGTCGAGCAGTCCGCGCGGGGCGAAGAGCATCGTCGTGCCGGGCCGCACCGCCGCGACGGCTGCGTCGATCTCCGGCGTGCCGTAGGCCTCCACGGCGTTCTGCCGCATGGCGTCGATCACCGTGCGGGGCCGCCCGTCGGCGAGGTCGTAGTCGACGTACGCGTCGAGCGCCGGGGTCCACTCCGAGAGCGCCGGGTGCTTCTTCCAGAACTCGCGGTACTCGTCGACTGAGGCGAAGGTCATGGCGAGGCGCGCGGCCGCGGGGCCGAGCAGGGAATCCGGGTCGGGTGCGACGCCTGCCGGCAGGGGCAGGGTGAGGCCGCCGTCGACGAGCAGCACGTCGCTCACCCGATCGGGGTGGCGGTGGGCGGCGACGTTCGCGACCATCGCGCCCATCGAGTGCCCGACGAGCGGCGCGCTCGCGATGCCGAGCTCGTCCAGGATCGCGATGACGTCGTCGGCGTGGCGCTGCATGGGCCACGGTCCGGGCAGGCCGTTGCTGGCCCCCCGCCCACGCAGGTCGGGGGCGATGATGCGCAGACCGGGCGCGGCCGCCGCGAGCTCGAGCCACGCGAGGTGCGAGGCGGTGATGCCGTGGATGGCGACGACCACCGGCCCGTCGGCGGGGCCGAACTCGGTGAAGTGCAGGTCGGTCACTGTGCGCTCCAGCCGCCGTCCATCGTGTACGAGGCGCCCGTGACCATCGACGCGTGCGGCCCGACGAGCCAGCTGGCGAGCGATGCCACATCGTCGGTGGCGACCATGCGCTTGATCGGGTTGTGGGCGAGCAGCACCTTCTCCACGACCTCGGACTCGGGGATGCCGTGCACGCGCGCCTGGTCGGCGATCTGCTTCTCGACGAGCGGCGTCGCCACGTAGCCGGGGTTGATGCAGTTGCTCGTGACCCCGTGCGACGCGCCCTCGAGTGCGGTGACCTTCGAGAGGCCCTCCAGCCCGTGCTTGGCGGTGACGTAGGCCGACTTGAAGGCCGAGGCGCGAATGCCGTGCACGCTCGAGATATTCACGATGCGGCCGAAACCGCGGGAGTACATGGCGGGTAGTGCTGCCCGGATGAGCAGGAACGGCGCTTCGACCATGAGCCCCAGTATCAGGTGGAACTTGGCCGGGTCGAACTCCTCGATCGGGCTCACCACCTGGATGCCGGCGTTGTTCACGAGGATGT
>CAIXMB010000201.1 GCA_903920435.1 uncultured Actinomycetes bacterium | reverse complement strand
CTGACGGCGAGCCCTGGGACGCCGTCGCCATACCTCACGATCGGCTGGCGGGCGGGGCGACGCTCGACTTCCTCATGGGACTCGAGCCGTCGTCGTGGGGGGCATCGTCACGCCCGTTCTCGCACTCGGCTCCGGTGTTGCTCGACGTGTCGTCCCGCGCGATCGTCTCCGATCCCGCCCTCGTCGACGACGTCGGCGATACGGTCGTCGAAGTCGGGAGCGTCACTTGGGAGTTCCGTTCCCCCGTCGCACCCGAGCTGTACACGATCACGTTCGCGGAGCCCGGATCGCACTCGTGGGTGCTGTCGTGCTCCTCCGATGGACTCACGTGGGAGCAGCTCGATTCCCGAACCGAGGAATCCGAGTGGCCCCTGCAGCTGCGGCCGTTCGAGGTGCCCGTGCCCTGCGCGGCCCGGTGGTTCCGGCTGCGGGCGCCCGGCATCCGGTTGACGCAGGTCGAGCTGCTGGTTGAGTAGGCCGCCCGTGGCCGTATCGAAGCCTCACGAACGCAGGTGAGGTTTCGATACGCGCGCTAGAGCGCGCTACTCAACCCGCCAGAGCGTCTCGAACCGCGGGCAATATCCGGTTCCAGCGCGGGTCGAAGGTGCCCGGGGCCGGGTACGCCATGCGCTGGCTCACGTAGCCGAACGAGACTCCGGTGCCGAGCTGGCCGAAGCCGAGGCGCCCGCCCATGCCGGAGTGACCGAACGAGCCGGGCCCGAGCATGGGGTTCTCGTAGTTGCTGATCTCGAAGCCGATGCCCCACAGCTGCTGGATGCCCGACTCCCAGGGGTCGGCGCCGAGGCCCGGCTTGCGCACGCCCGCGGCCTGATCGCGGGCGGCCTCGGCAATCGTGGTGGGCTGCAGCAGGCGCACACCGTCGACCTCGCCGAGGCAGGCGCCGTACATGCGCGCGAGGGATCGCCCGTTCGTCACACCGTTCCCGGCGGGAATCGTCGCGGCCCGGAACCGCGCCTCGTTGAACGGCTCGGTGCCCTGCACTCCCCCGACGCGGTGGAACAGCGGCATGAGCTGAACCCCCGAGCGCGCGGTCACGTTCCAGATCGGCGGCTCGTCGGGCACGACGACGGCGGGTGCGAGCTCGACATCGTCGGTGAGGCCGGCGAGGTACTGCCCCTCCGCCGAGGCGGGTTGCCCCACCCACAGGTCGAGACCGAGTGGGTCGGCGATGTTGGCCTGCACGTAGTCGCTGAAGAGCATGCCGGATGCCCGCTGCACGACCTCCCCGACGAGAAACCCGAAGCTCAGTGCGTGGTACGCGAAGTACCGGGTGGTGTCGTACTGCGGCGCCTGAGCGGCGAGCGTGGAGGTCGCGAGCTGCCAGTCCGCGACGGCGAGGATGTCGTCGAGCTCGATGGCGGGGAGGCCGACGCGGTGCGACGCGAGCTCGCGCACGGTCATCCGTGCCTTGCCTGCCGAGCCGAACTCGGGCCAGTAGCTGGCGACCGACGCGTCGAGGTCGACAAGGCCGCGCTCGACGAGCTGCAGCAGCGCGATCGCGGCCACGCCCTTGGTCACCGAGAAGCCGATGGTCACCGAGTCGCGCTGCCAGGCGCGGCCGGTGAGCGGATCGCTGCCGCCCCAGATGTCGACGACCGGCACGCCGTGCACGCTCACGGCGAGGCTCGCGCCGTCGTCGAGACCCTCCGCGAGGTTGGCGGCGAAGGCGTCGCGCACGCGCGACCACGCCGGATCCGTCTCGCCGTTGACAACCACATCGTCGTTCATGGCTATAGTCTACGTCGAAGTGCCAAAGCGCTTTATCACTTTTGCGAAAAGGACCTCAGTGAATCCCCTCCCGCACGTCGCGCGCTTCCCCTCCCCCGACCTGGACGTCGTGGGTGCGCTCGACCTCGAGCCCACGGGGTCAGGCACGCGCATCCGTCGGCTGCCGGCATGGACGCGTCCGCAGGTGCCCACCGAGAACTTCGCCTTCGTGCTACGGATGACCTCGGGAGTGCGCGTCGCGTTCGACACGTCGTCGGATGAGCTCGAGCTAGTCGCCGAGTTCATCGGCATCAACCCCTACGGCGCCGAGCCCGTGCCTGCCGTCGTCGAGCTGCTCGTCGACGGGGTGCCACGGGCACGACGCGTCGTGCCGCCCGGGCGCATGACGCTCGTCGAGCCCGTGCACTACTCGGTCGAGGTGCAGGCAGAGCCGCTCACACTGCGCTTCGCCGGCCTCGGTACGAGTCGCAAGTCCGTCGAGGTGTGGTTGCCGCACACCGCGGCGTGCGACCTCGTCGAACTGCGGTCGAGCGCGCCCATCTCCCGCGCCACGGAAACCCGTCGGCGATGGGTGCACCACGGGTCGTCCATCAGCCAGGGCGGGGAGGCCAAAGCGCCGACACAGACGTGGCCGGTCATCGCTGCCGCTCGTGCCGGGGTGGCCGTGCAGAACCTGGGGTTCAGCGGCAACGCCGTGGGCGACCCGTTCGTCGCTCGCACGCTGCGCGACCTGCCGGCCGAGGTCCTGAGCGTCGAGATCGGCATCAACGTGGTCAACGGCGACCTCATGCGGCGGCGCGCGTTCGAGCCCGTGCTGCACGGGTTCCTCGATACTGTGCGCGACGGGCATCCGTCGACGCCGCTGCTGCTGATCGGCCCGATCCCCTGCCCGGCGGTCGAGACGCTGCCCGGTCCGACCGTGTACAACGCGGCGGCACGGATGACGGCTACCGCGGGTGACCCGCGGCAGCTCGCCGAGGGCGGGCTGAGTCTGACGGGCATCCGTGAGTCGCTTGCGGCTGTGCTCGCGGCGCGGGCCGACGATGTGAACCTGCACTACCTCGACGGGCGCGTGCTCCTGCGGCCGGATGAGTCGGGCGATCTCGATGACGGGCTGCACCCGAACGCGCGCGCGTACCGACGGATGGGTGAGCGCTTCGCGACGGCGGCCTTCGGGCCGGGCGGTGCTCTCGCCGCGGGTTAGGAACTAGTGCGTGGCGATGAAGAACCCGAGCACGGCGAGCGCGACGATCGCCACGGCGGCGACGAAGTAGAACGGCGAGACTGCGGAGCCCTTGCTTTCGTTACGGATCGACATTGTTCCTGGTTTCGGGATCAGGCGGAGAGCGGGTTATCTCCTGGTGAAAATCTAGGGGTCGGCACAAGTGCGGACAAGTCCTGTCCCCCACCCAATTCGGGGGACATGAACCAGCTTCACGAAACGTATGACTACCCTTGTTCGGCGGCCTTCGCCTTCTCGGATTGCTCGGCGGCCTTCTCCGCCTCGAGGGCGAGCTCCTCCTCGTAGGTCAGACCGTTCTCCTTGGCGCGCTGCTCCACAGCGGCGCGCTCGGCCTTTGCCTGCTCGGCGGCCTTCTCATCCCGGGCGACCTGCTCGTCGTACGAGATGCCGTTGGCCTTGGCGCGCTCCTCGACGGCCTCCTTCTCGTCGATCACCAGCTGCTCCTCGTAGGAGACACCGTTCGCCTTCGCACGCTCCTCAACGGCACGACGCTGTTCCTCCTGAGCCTCCTTGGCATCGATCACCAGCTGCTCCTCGTACGAAACACCGTTCGCCTTCGCACGCTCCTCGACAGCACGACGCTCGGCGTCCCTCTGCTTGGCGGCACGCTCTTCGGCCGCCTTCTGCTCGGCGGCGCGCTCTTCGGCCGCTCGCTGCTCAGCGGCCCGCTGTTCGGCAGCCCGCTCCTCAGCGGCACGCTCTTCAGCGGCACGCTCTTCAGCGGCCCGCCGCTCGGCGGCAGCACGCTCCTCAGCCGCACGCGCCTCAGCAGCACGCGCCTCAGCAGCACGCGCCTCAGCGGCTCGCGCCTCAGCCTCCGCCGCAACCCGGGCACGCTCGTCCGCCGCCGCACGCTCCGCCGCGGCACGGTCCTCCGCGGCCCGCGCTTCCGCTGCCCGCTCCTCAGCAGCCGCACGCTCATTCGCCGCGCGCTCGTCGGCACCCCTCTGCGCTAACTCGCGCTCCGCCTGCTCTCGAGCCGCCTTCTCGCGCGCCGCCTGGGCCTCGCGCTCGCGGGCACGCTGATCTGCGGCCGCGGCATCCTCCGCATCGGGCTCGGAGTCCGTCGACACCGACGCCGGGGGCGTGGCGTCGTCGGGCACCGAGACGCTGTCGGAGTCGGCCGGGGCCTCGCTGAACCCGAAGTCGGAACCGAGCGGCGCCCCCTGCGCCGGCTCACTCACGACGATGGGGGCGCTCTCGGGCGCGGAGTTCATTGTGGACGCGAACGCCGCCGCCGACGCCGTGGTGGCGACGATCGCGATGAGCGCGACGACGAACGGTGCTGGGGTAGACATCGGGTCTGCCATCCTTGCTTTCTGCTGGGAGGCAAGCGGGTCTTCCCCCCGGCTCAACGCTAGGGAGTCCTCGCTTGCGCGGACAAGATACGTACCCCACCCAGTGCGAGTGCCACCGAAATGGGGAGTGAACCGAGGTGTCGGCCCTCGTTGTGTCGGCGAGGGGCTACGACACCACTGCGATCGCTGCGGCGATCACGACGAGGGCGACGGTCATGCCGATGGCGGCGATGAAGAACGGCGAGAAGGCTGTGCGGTTCCGGCCGGCGTGATCGGGGGTGCTCACTCGGGTGTTGCTGTCGATCGATTCGGTGCTCATGCGCGTGTCCTGGATTCGGGTTTCCTGGAAGAGATCGGGTATCTCTTGCATCCATATTTGCTGTCGGCACTAGGGGGGACAACCTCTGTACCCGCCCCACTATGGGGGCGACGTCAGAGCCCGCCGTGACCCCCGCGTTCACGCGGAATTTCGGATTCGGGGGACGCCCCGACTCCCCTCCGGGCGGTATGCAGCGCGACGAGCGCGAATCGGGGTACGCGACCCGCTTCGAGCCGGGCCGGATGCCGGCGCCCCCAGTTCGGGGCAGATCGACGGATTCCGCACTCGAATTGCCCACTTTCGCCGGTTTTCGGCGCCCTAGACCGGCAAAAGTGGGCAACTCGGTGTGCTGGTTTCGATACGGCCGCGGGCGGCCTCCTCAACCAGCCAAGCGGCCTACTCGGCGACGGCGACGAGCCCCAGCTCCGCCGGCGAGGCGAGCAACGGATGCTGCGGCACGACCCGCACGGTGTAGCCGAAGCTGCCCGCGCGCGAGAGCGGCACGGTACCGGCGAACACCGTCGGTGACTCGGACGCGAGCTCGAGCTGCTGGTGCTGCACGTCTTCGAGGCGATCGCCGTCGCGGGCGCGGCCGTACACGACCTCGACGGCGAGATCCTGCGGGGCCAGCCCGCCGGTGTCGATCGTGGCGCGCAGGTGCAGCTCGTCGCCGACCTGCGGCACGGCGTCCACTCCCCCGGATTCGACGTGCGTCACGTGCACGTTGGGCCACGCCGCGGTCACCCGTGACTTCCACGCCGAGAGGTCGCGCGCGGGCTGGTAGCCCGACGCCGAGACCGCGTCTTCGGCGTGCGACGCGGGGATGTACAGGCGCTCGACGTACTCCTTGACCATCCGGTCCGCCGAGAGGGCGGGTGACAGCGTGGCGAGGGTGTGGCGAATCGAGTCGACCCAGCGCGTGGGCACGCCGTTCTTGGCGCGGTCGTAGAAGCGCGGCGCGATCTGGTGCTCGATGAGGTCGTACATGCTGTCGGCCTCGAGCTTGTCGCGCTCGGCGCTGTCGCCGGCGGAGTCCGCTGACGGGATCGCCCAGCCGTTCTCCTCGTCGTAGAACTCGGCCCACCAGCCGTCGAGGATCGAGAGGTTGAGCGATCCGTTCAGCGCCGCCTTCATGCCCGACGTGCCGCAGGCCTCGAGCGGGCGCAGCGGGTTGTTGAGCCAGATGTCGGTGCCCGGGTAGAGCAGCTTGGCCATGCCGATGTCGTAGTTGGGCAGGAAGACGATGCGCTTGCGCACCTCGACCTCCTGGCTGAACTCGACGAGGCGCTGGATGAGGCGCTTGCCCTCATCGTCGGCCGGATGCGACTTACCCGCGATCACGAGCTGCACGGGTCGCTCGGGGTGCAGAAGCAGCGACCGCAGCCGATCCTGGTCGTGCAGCATGAGCGTCAGGCGCTTGTAGGTCGGAACGCGGCGAGCGAAGCCGATCGTCAGCACGTTCGGGTCGAGGAGCTCGGAGAACCACGACGGGTCACCCACGCCCGGGTTCTGCTCCTGCCAGGCGGCACTCACGCGGCGACGGGCGTCGTGCACGAGCTGCTCGCGCATGCGGCCGCGCACGGCCCACAGGTCGGCGTCGCTGACGGCCTTCGACGACCAGTCCACCGCCGTGGTGTCGACGCTGCCGAACTTCTCGGCGGCCAGCTCCAGCATCGCGGGGTCGGTCCAGGTGGGGGCGTGCACTCCGTTGGTGACGGAGGTGATGGGCACATCGTCGGCGTCGAAGCCGGGCCACAGCGCGCCGAACATTCCGCGCGAGACCTCGCCGTGCAGCAGCGAGACGCCGTTGGCACGCTGCGCGAGGCGCAGGCCCAGGACCGCCATGTTGAAGAACGCGGGGTCGCCGCCCTCGTAGTTCTCCTCGCCGAGCGTGACCACGTCGGTCACGGCGACGCCGGGCAGGAGGTCGGTGGAGAAGTACTTGGTGATCATGTCGACCTCGAAGCGGTCGATTCCCGCGGGCACGGGCGTGTGCGTGGTGAACACGGTGCCCGCACGCACCACCTGGAGCGCGTCGGCGAAGCCGAGCCCGTCACCGATGAGGTCGCTGATGCGCTCGAGTCCGAGGAATCCGGCGTGCCCTTCGTTGGTGTGGAAGACGGAGGGGAACGGCGTGGACGTCAGCTCGGTGTACGCCTTGATGGCGCGCACGCCGCCGATGCCGAGCAGCAGCTCCTGCAGCAGGCGGTGCTCGCCGCCGCCGCCGTAGAGGCGGTCGGTGACGGTGCGCAGCGAGTCGTCGTTCTCGGGGATGTCGGTGTCGAGCAGCAGGAGGGTGATGCGACCGACCTTCACCTGCCACACGCGCGCGTAGAGCGCCTTGTTGTCGGGCAGCGACAGCACGACCTGGGCGGCGGTGCCGTCGGGGTGGCGCAGCACGCTCAGTGGCAGGCCGTCGGGGTCGAGCACGGGGTAGGTCTCCTGCTGCCATCCGTCGCGCGAGATCGCCTGGCGGAAGTAGCCGGCGCGGTAGAAGATCCCGACGCCGATGATGGGCACGCCGAGGTCCGACGCGCTCTTGAGGTGGTCGCCGGCGAGGATGCCGAGCCCGCCGGAGTACTGCGGCAGCGCGGCGGCGATGCCGAACTCGGGCGAGAAGTAGCCGATCGAGGCCGGGGCATCGGTGAGGCCCTGGTACCAGCGCGGCTTCTCGAGGTAGTCGTGCAGGTCGGCGACGAGCTCGCGCGTCGTCGCCACGAAGCCGTCGTCGCCGGCAAGCTCGTCGAGGCGGCCGGGGCCCACCGCACCGAGGAGGGCTATCGGGTCGTGGCCCGTGAGCTCCCAGAGCTCCGGATCCACCGACCGGAACATCTGGCGCGTGGGCTCGTGCCACGACCACCGCAGATTGCTCGAGAGCTCGTCGAGAGCCGAGAGCGACTCGGGCAGGACTGTGCGGACGGTAAACCGGCGGATGGCTTTCACCCGAACCACCCTAGGCCAGTGCGGGGGCCCGCATGTAAAGCGCTTGCATACAGAATGCAAGGCCCCCGGTATCCTTCGGTGAACCGCATACGAGGGAGTAGCGTCGAAACTGTGACTGTCACCTATGAGCCACGGCTGGGCCGGATCCCGATCCGCCACCTGACGCCCCAGCAGCCCGAGAATCGCTGGCCCTCGAAGGCCTTTGCCGGAGAGGTCGTGCCGTTCGCCGCGACGGTCTTCCGCGAGGGTCACGACCAACTCGGGGTGCACCTCATCGTGACCGCGCCCGACGGGCAGTGGACCACCCACCGGATGCACCAGGGCGCGCCCGGGACCGACCGGTGGCACGCCTCGGTGATGCTCACCACCGAGGGCACGTGGACCTGGCGCGTGCGCGCGTTCGCCGATGAGTGGGCCACGTGGCTGCACAACGCCGAGATCAAGATCCCCGCCCGCATCGACGTGCCGCTCATGGTGCGCATGGGCCGCGACCTGCTCGCCCGGGCCGGCTCGCGCAAGGTCGTGCAGGATGCGTTTGCGGCCTTCGACGACCCCGAGCTCTCCGCCGAGGGCAAGCTCGCCGTCGCTCTCGACCCCAAGCTCACCCTCGCCATCGACGCGAAACCGCTCGCGAGCCTCGTGACTGACAGCGAGACGCTCGAGGTGCGTGTCGAGCGCACGCGCGCGGGCGTCGGCAACTGGTACGAGTTCTTCCCCCGCAGCGAGGGCGCGAAGCAGGCGAAGGACGGCACGTGGACCAGCGGCACCTTCCGCACGGCCGCCAAGCGCATCCCGGCAGTGGCCGCCATGGGGTTCGACGTGCTCTACCTGCCGCCGATCCACCCCATCGGTGAGGCGTTCCGCAAGGGGCCCAACAACACGCTCGACCCGAAGCCGGGTGATCCGGGCTCGCCGTGGGCGATCGGGCATGCCAGCGGTGGACATGACGCCGTGCATCCGGACCTCGGGGATGCCAAGGACTTCGCGTACTTCGTGGGGGTCGCGAAGAAGCACAACATCGAGGTCGCCCTCGACCTCGCGCTGCAGGCGTCGCCCGACCACCCGTGGGTGCAGCAGCATCCGGAGTGGTTCACGACCCTGCCCGACGGCACCATCGCCTACGCCGAGAACCCGCCGAAGAAGTACCAGGACATCTTTCCGATCAACTTCGACAACGATCCCGTCGGCATCCGCGAGGAAGTGCTGCGGATCATCCGGTACTGGATCTCGCTGGGCGTGCGCATCTTCCGCGTCGACAACCCGCACACCAAGCCTCTGCAGTTCTGGGAGATCGTGCTGCACGAGATCAACACCGAGCACCCGGATGTCGTGTTCCTGGCCGAGGCGTTCACCCGGCCGGCGATGATGCAGTCGCTCGCGCAGGTGGGCTTCCAGCAGTCGTACTCGTACTTCACCTGGCGCAACACCAAGGAGGAGCTCGCCGAGTTCTTCGAGTCGATCTCGCACGAGACGTCGGGCTGGTTCCGCCCCAACCTCTTCGTGAACACCCCCGACATCCTCACCGAGTACCTGCAGTTCGGCGGGCCCGCGGCCTACAAGATCCGCGCGATCCTCGCCGCCACCGCCGCTCCCCTCTGGGGCGTCTACGCGGGCTTCGAGTTGTACGAGGACGTGGCCCGGCCGGGCAGCGAAGAGAACATCGACAACGAGAAGTACGAGTACAAGCAGCGCGACTGGGCGGGCGAGGAGAAGGCGGGGCGGTCGCTCGCGCCGTTCCTGCAGCACCTCAACCTCATCCGCGCGGCACACCCCGCACTTCGCCAGCTGCGCAACCTCGATGTGCACTGGAGCGACGACGACTCGATCCTCGTGTACACGAAGCACCTCGCCCCCGAGCACAACCCTTCGACAGGTGTCGCGGACTCCCTCATCATCGTCGTGAACGTCGACCCGCACTCGGTGCGCGAGACGAGCGTGCACCTCGACCTCACCCGCATCGGCCTGGCGCCAGATGCCCGTTACCAGGTCACCGACCTCATCACCGGCGCGAGCTTCGAGTGGGGCATGGACAACTACGTGCGCCTCGACGCGTTCAGCGAGCCCGCCCACATCCTGCACGTCCACGCTGAGCCGACGAAGAAGGGCCGCTGATGGCTAAGAAAGCCGAGCTGCACCCCGACCACATCGCCACGCTCGTGGGCGGTTCTCACCCGAAGCCCCACGACGCGCTGGGGCAGCATCCGGTCGACGGCGGCTTCGTCATCCGTGCCGTCCGCCCGCTCGCTGCTGCGGTGGTCGCGGTTCGTGCCGACGGATCCCGCGTTCCGCTCGAGCACGTCGCCGACGGGCTGTGGCAGGGCTTCGCGCCCGCCCCGGGCCAGGCGTACGTGCTGGAGACCGACTACGACGGCGGGCCGTCGTGGACAGCCGATGACCCCTACCGGTTCGTGCCCTCGGTGGGCGAGGTCGACCTGTACCTGTGGGGCGAGGGGCGCCACGAGCAGCTCTGGCACGTGCTCGGCGCGCACTACCGCCCGCACGAGGATGTCGCGGGCACGTCGTTCAGCGTCTGGGCGCCGCATGCCAAGGCCGTGCGCGTCGTGGGTGACTTCAACGGCTGGAACGGCGTCGGCCACGCGATGCGCCGCCTCGACGACAACGGCGTGTGGGAGCTGTTCATCCCCGCGCTCGAGCCCGGTAGCGCCTACAAGTTCGAGCTGCTCACCCAGTCGGGCGAGTGGGTGACGCGCGCCGACCCCATGGCGCGCTACACCGAGGTGCCGCCGATGACCGCCTCGAAGGTCGGGCAGTCGCTGTTCGCATGGAGCGACGGCGACTGGATGACCAAGCGCGCGGTCACGGACCCGCACAACTCCCCCATGAGCGTCTACGAGCTGCATGTGGGCTCGTGGCGGCCCGGACTCGACTACCGCTCGCTCGCCGACGAGCTCATCGGCTACGTGCAGCAGACCGGCTTCACGCACGTGGAGTTCATGCCGCTCGCGGAGCACCCGTTCGGTGGGTCGTGGGGCTACCAGGTGACCGGGTACTACGCCCCGACCAGCCGGTTCGGGCATCCGGACGACCTCAAGTACCTCATCGACCGCCTGCACCAGGCGGGCATCGGCGTGATCATGGACTGGGTGCCGGGGCACTTCCCGAAAGACGAGTGGGCGCTGGCGAAGTTCGACGGGCAGGCGCTCTACGAGCACAGCGACCCGCGGCGCGGCGAGCAGATGGACTGGGGCACCCTCATCTTCGACTTCGGGCAGTCGCAGGTGCGCAACTTCCTCGTGGCCAATGCGCTGTACTGGCTCGAGGAGTTCCACATCGACGGCCTGCGGGTCGACGCCGTGGCATCCATGATCTACCTCGACTACTCGCGCAAAGAGGGCGAGTGGCTGCCGAACAAGTACGGCGGCCGCGAGAACCTCGAGGCCATCAGCTTCCTGCAGGAGGTCAACGCCACCGCGTACAAACGCAACCCGGGTATCGTCATGATCGCCGAGGAGTCGACCTCGTGGCCCGGCGTGACCAAGCCGACCGCGGCATCCGGTCTCGGGTACGGCCTGAAATGGAACATGGGGTGGATGCACGACTCACTGCAGTACATGCAGGAAGACCCGATGTACCGCTCTTACCACCACAACGACATCACGTTCTCGTTCTTCTACGCGTTCAGCGAGAACTTCCTGCTGCCGATCAGCCACGACGAGGTCGTGCACGGAAAGGGGTCGCTGCTGCACAAGATGCCCGGCGATCAGTGGCAGAAGCTGGCCAACGTGCGCGCCTACCTGTCGTTCATGTGGGCGCCCCCGGGCAAGCAGCTGCTCTTCATGGGCAGCGAGTTCGGCCAGCCCTCCGAGTGGAGCGAGGAACGCGGTCTCGACTGGTGGATCCTCGACCAGCCGATCCACCAGGGGCTGCAGCGCCTCGTCTCGTCGCTGAACGCCGCCTACGTCTCGCACCCGGCGCTGTGGGAGCAGGACAACGACGCCGCCGGCTTCGAGTGGATCGACGGCGGCAACTCGGCCCAGAACGTGATCGCGTTCCTGCGCTGGTCACGTTCCGGTGAGCCGATCGTCGGCATCTTCAACTTCAGCGGCACCCCCATCGGCCCGTACCGCATCGGCCTGCCCTTCGGCGGAGTCTGGGACGAGATCATCAACACGGATGCCACGGAATACGGTGGCTCGGGGGTGGGCAACTACGGCTCGGTTACGGCGTCGGACGAGCCGTTCCAGGGACGCCAGGCGTCGGTGGAGCTGACGCTGCCGCCGCTGGGCGGGTTGTGGTTGGCGCCGCGGAAGGGGTAGGGCCTCGGGCTACCACCCCAGATCACCGTGCCGCGCTCGGGCCTCGTCTAACCTCCTCCAGAACGGCCACCACGTCATCGAGTCCCTCTCCTCCCAGCGACTCACCCACCGTGAGGCGCACAGGGCGGATCTCGCCCGAGCTCTCCGACCTGACGTGGAGCTCGATCGCGGCAACCTGCACGTCGGGTGACTCGCTCACGGAACCGATGGTCATCCCCTCGATCCGGTTCCACGGGATGGTCTCGAAGGGCCTCCACGTCGTGGCCACGAGGTGCACGCCGTCAGCGTCCGCTGCCACGACGAAATGGAGGGGGAACCCGACCGCGAGCTCCCGTGCTCTGAAGGTCGAGTTCGCCGCGCGCAGTCCACGCAGGAGGTCCTGGCTTCGCTGCGAGGTGAAGCACACCGCCTCGGGGTAGGCGGTCAGGGCTGCCGCAATGTTCCGCCTCACGATCCTGCGGGCAAACCAGATCCCGCCGATGAGTATCGGCGCGATGACCACCACGGCAGAAAGCACGAGCGTCGACAGCAGCCGCGCGCCCTCATTTCGGCTCGTGAAGCCGGCGATGGCGAATCCCAGAGCGGCGGCGACTATGAGGACAAGGACGATCGAGGCCACTCGGACTCGAGAACCCGAGACGGGGAGGTAGGGCTCGCCCGCAGACCGGACGATCCTGCCGTACTCGGGCTCGACCTGGTCGAGGTCGGGATACACGCCGGCAAGGGTCGTGTAGCCCGCCTCCACCTCCCGGCGCTCGTTCGGAAGGCCCCTGAAACGGGCGACGAGACGCGCGAGCGCGACGAGCATCAGGATGCCAAAACTCGGCAACCCGACCGCGGTGTAGTTCACGCGGTCGGAGACCACACCGAGAATGTTGGCCGAGACGAAAAGCGCATAACCCGCGACCGAGACTCGCAGCAGCAGGCTGTTCCACCAGATGGCTGGCCGCCCCGGGACGAGTGCATGCATCCCCCGAAGCTCATTCGCCATCTCAGTCCTTCTCGTCCTCGAGCCGCTTCGCGAGCACGGTCCCGGGCTTCACCGTCAGCATCGAGCGCAGCACCGAGCGGCGGCCCGAGCGCTCCGGCGCGACGTCGGCGGCGCGCAGCAGCTGCTTCGTGCGCGCGTCGCGCAGCGCGAAGCCAGCGAAATCGAAGATGGTCGAGTATCCGGCGCTCTTCTCGAGCACGAGCACGCGCGAACTGCGCACTCCGAGGGCGATCGCGGTGACGAGGGCCCCCGCGGCGAGCACCCCCACCGGGATGACAGCGATGCTGCCGGATGCCGCGAGCGCAACCCACACGACGATCAGCACGACCGTGCCGAGCCACGCGACCCGGCCCCACACGTCGAACATGGCCGCGCTGGGCCCGGGGACGACGTCGTTCACGCTCCTAGTAGAGCAGGCCCGTGAGCCGGCGTCGAGCCGAGATGACGCGCGGGTCCTCCGCGCCAGCAATCTCGAAGTACTCGAGGAGGCGGGTGCGGACGGTGTTCTTGCTGGCCGGGTCGAGCGTGGGGAAGAGATCGAGCAGGCGCCCGAACGCGTCGTCGAGGTGGCCGCCGGCCACATCGAGGTCGGCGACGGCGAGCTGGTCGGGCAGGTCGGTCGAGGCGGCGCCCGCGGTGCGGATCGCCGTGTCGCCGCCGGCTGAGGCTCTCGAAGCGTCGAGGCGTGCCAGCAGGGAGACCTGAGCGAGGCCCGCTACGGCGAGCTGGTCGCGCGGGTTCTGGGCGATGGCGGTCTCGTACTCCTTGATCGCCGTGGCGAAGTCGCCCGCAGCTATCGCGTCGTAGGCCTCCTGGTGGTGCGGGGGCAGCGGCTCCTCTACGGGCTCCGCATCCGGCGCGGCGCCCTCGACAGCGATCGAGCCCTGCACTCCGTTCTGCGCGGCGAGCTGCAGCACCTGCTCCATGACGTCGCGCAGCTCCTGCTCGGCGACCATGCCGACGAAGAGTTGCACGGGTCGGCCGCCGACCACTGCGGCGACTGTGGGAACCTGCTGCACCTGGAACGCCTGCACGAGCTGCGGGTTCTTGGTGGCGTCGACCGTCGCGAGGGCGATGCGGCCGCCGTACTGCGACACGAGCGCGCCGAGCGTCGGCTCGATGCCCTGGCCGTAGAACTCGACGATGACGGGAACCGTCGCCGAGAGGTCGAGGATCGCCGTGAACGTCGCGTCGCCCGCGTCGCGGACCACTCCCCCGGCCGGTGCTGGTGCTCCCCCGGCCGGAGCCGGCGGGCGCACGAGCGACGACAGGTCAACGGCGCCGCGAAGGTTCGCGCCGCCCAGTGGTGCGTTGGTCATCCGACCTCTCCTGCTGCAACGAGTCCCTGGGTGTAACCGAGCAAGATTATCTTCTTGTCGCTGCCCACCGGCGGCACGTAGAAGAGCAGCTGGTCGCCGTAGGTGGCGATGACGCCCTTCGTGCTGATCGCGAGACCCGAGAGGGCCTTCACCTGACCCGTCGGGTTGACGGCGGCGCCGGCCTCGACGGGAGTGACGGTGGTGGTCTCGTTGAGGTTGACCGCGATGATCGCGCCGGCGTCGTTCGTAGCAAGCGCAATTGCGTCCGCGCCACCGAGGGCGTGGCCGAACGCGACAGAGGCAGTGCTCGGCAGGGATGCGCGAACCGTCGCCTTGTACGTGACGCCGACGCTCGCGCGCAGGCTGTCACCCTCGGCCTCGTAGTCGAGGTAGGCGTCGCTGTCGACGTCTTTCTCGAGGATGTCGGCATAGTCGAGCGCAAGCTTGTCGGGCGAGAGCCGCAGCACGGAGCTGTCGTCGGCGAGGCGCGAGGTGCCGATCGCCGCGGGGGCGACCTTCGGCAGCACCGCAGACGGCTCGAGCGTGATCGCGTACGAGACCTTGTAGTTCGAGCGCGGATCCTCCTGCTCGAGGAAGAGCGCGAGCGGCGGGATCGTCGAGTCGGTGTCGTCCTGGATGACGGCGAACACCGTGCGCGGCCAGGTGCTCGTCTTCTGCGGCAGCGTCACCTTCACCGGCCCGGTCGGGATCGCGGCGAGCGCGGCGACGGTCGGGTCGGCGGTCGTGATCGCGTAGTTCGCGAGTCGCAGCTGGAGCGCGGCGCCCTGGAAGCGGGTCTCGAGGATCGTGGCATCCTTCGCGGCATCGGCCTCGGCGGTTGTCTCGCTGATCGCGGCGACGATGCGCTCTACCTGATGCACGGTCGCGGCGGGCGGGTCGCCCTGCTCGTCAACGGGAACCGCGGAGGCCGACGAGGTCGGTGCGGCGTCCGGGCCGGTGCCCGGCCAGAAGTCGGCGCTGCAGCCCGAGAGCACGAGAGCGCCGACGAGCACGACGGGGGCGGCGATCATCCCGGAAGCGGAGCGGCGGCCGATGGCGCGCGGCTTGTACAGCGGCTTGCGCGGCACCTTGGGCATCTTCTGCGGCTTGCGGCGCGGGCCGCGCGAGCTGCGCATGTGGTTAGTCGCCCAGAGCAGGAAAGCGAGGCCGAGCAAGAGCACGATCGCACCCGTGACGATGAGCGGGCCGGCCCACGGCGTGGAGTTGTCGAGCGGCCACGATACGGCGATATCTGAAGGGGCGGCCTTCGTGCCGTCGGAGATGATGATGAACGACACGTCGCTCGGCACCTTGACGGTGAGGGCGAGCGAGTCGGTGCGCGAGTACTCGTCGAGCCAGAGGTCGGAGCCCTCGATCGTGGGCACCTCCTTCTCGCTGCCCGGCACGAGCTTGCTCGTGAGCTCGTTCGTCTCTGCGTCGTACCCGATCTCGGTGTACTCCGCGTCGCCGATCCAGGCGATCACGTCGGTGGTGCGGCCGTACGCGGCGACGATGTCGCCGGAGCCGTTAACGGTCAGCCGCTGCGAGCCCTCGTAGGCGTTGAGCGCGGACCCGTCGATGACGGTGACGGGCGCACCGGTCGACGACGAGCTCGACAGCGCCACCTCGTCGGGCTCGAGGAGGATGGTGCGCTGGGCGATGCCGGCGCCGATGAGCACGGCGGCGACAACGAAACTGATGATGGCGAGAATGAATCGCACGGGTGGACTACTCCTTTCGTGCTGCCGTCGAACCGAAAGTCCGCTGCATCCTCCGCCGCTCTCAACGCGGCCGCTCGCACTAGGGACGAGAGGAGAAGCCCCCGAAACACCGGGGAGTGGCAACAACAAAGACGTTCAAGAATACCGGATGCCCCTGCCGAGCCCTAACCCTCCGTCTGGGAACTTACTGGGAGAGGGGTGAGTGAGGGGCTGTCTGGGGTGGCGCTAAACTCGCAGGCATGGCTGCAGACGACACGACTTTCGGCACCGAGATGCGCGGCTACCGCAAGGACGAAGTGGATGCCGCTCTTCAAGACCTGCGCCGCGAGCTGATCAAGGCCAACGCCGAGCGTACCGAGACGGCAAAGGAGGTCAAGCGCCTCCTCGCGGTCAACGAAGACCTGCAGGCCGAGCTCGATGAATCGGGCAGCCCCACCTACGCGGGCCTCGGCACCAAGCTCGAGAACACCCTGCGCGTCGCCGAGGAGCAGTCGACCCGCCTCATCAGCCAGGCCGACATCGACGCCGAGAACCTGCGCCAGACCACCACGGCCGAGATGTCGAAGCTGCGCGCCGAGACCGAGGCGCAGTCGCGCAAGATCACGGATGACGCGACCGCCGCCGCCGCGAAGCTCCTCGCCGACGCCCGCGAGGAGGCCGACAGCCTGCTCTCGCGCACCCGCGCCGACGCCGAGGCCCTCACCCAGGACGCGATGCGCGAAGCCGGAGCCCTGCGCGGCGCTGTCGCCACCGAGGCAGCGGAGACCCGCACCACCGCCAAGCGCGAGGCTGCCGCCCTCAAGGCCGAGACCGAGCGCGAGGTCGCCGAGCTGCGCGCCGCCGCGACCCGGGAGGCGACCGAGGCCCGTGAGGCCGCCGCCGAGCTCGCCCGCGACTCCGAGAAGGGCCGCGCCGACTACGAGAACGAGAACGCCCAGCTGCGCGCCGACCTCGCGCGCGACCTCGAGCAGGGCCGCACCGACCTCGCCCGCGAGCTCGAGACCGGCCGCGCCGCGCTCGAGGCAGAGATCGCCACGGCGCGCGCGGCCCTCGCCAACGAGATGGCCGCCGCGCACGAGAAGCTCGCCAACGAGACCGCGGCCGCCAACGAGAAGCTCCGCGTCGAGACGCAGGCAGCGCTGGCCAAGCAGCGCGCAGAGGCCAAAGCCGCGGCAGACGCCCTCGCCGCCGACACCGAGGCGGCGCGCGCCGCACTGGAGGCGAAGACGAACGGCGACCGGGCGGCGCTCGAGGCCGAGATCACGGGCGGCCGTGCCGCACTCGAGGCCGAGACATCCGGCGCCCGCACCGCGCTTGAGAACGAGATCGCCGGCCGTCGCGCCGAGCTCGAGGCCGAGGTCACGAGCACGAAGGCAGCCCTGCAGGCCGAGGTCGAGTCCACGCGGGCCGCCCTCGAGCAGGAGGTCGCTTCCGCTCGCGCCGAGCTCGAGCACGAGCTCACCACCGGCCGCGCCGAGCTGGAGGGGCGCACCACCGCCGCGCGCAACCAGCTCAACTCCGAGAGCGCTGCCGCGCGAGCCGCCCTCGCCGCCGAGACCGCCGAGAAGCAGTCGGCGCTGAACGCCGAGATCACCGAGCGGCGTGCGGCCCTCGAGGCCGAGGTCGCCGAGACGACGGCCCGCCTCAAGGCCGACGTCGAGAAGCAGACCACCGACCTCGCCCGCGACATCGCCCGCCAGCGTGCGGAGCTCGCGAGCGAGACCGAGACCACGCGCGCCGCCCTCGCCCACGCGCGGGACGAGAGCCGCTCGACCCTCGAGCGCGAGGCCACGGATGCCCGTGCCGCCCTCGAGGCAGAACTCGCCGCCCGCCGCGACGAGGCCGAGAAGGAAGCACTCGCCCGGCACCAGACGGCCACGGCCCAGACGCAGCAGTACCTGGACGAGGCGCAGGCGCAGCTCGCCGAGGCCGTGCGGCAGGCCGCCGCGAAGCGCCAGGAGGTCGCGAACCTCGACGCGACGGCCAAGGCGGAGGCACGCAGCATCCGTGAGGCTGCCGACGCGCACGCCAAGCAGGTGACCGAGGCCGCAGAGGCGCGAGCACGGGCCCTCACCGACGAGGCGGAGCGCCGTTCGACGCAGCTCGTGTCCGACGCTGAGGAGCGCCTGGCCAAGATTAGGATTGAGCGCGACACGGTGGCGGGCTACTTCGAGAACCTTCGGGGTGTCTTGTCCCAGGCCGAGAAGGTCACCTCCGAGTCGTAACTCGTTCCGCTTCGCCCACAACGACCTGAGGTGCCGCCGTGAAGATCCAGAACCCGTTCCGTCTCGGCCTCTTCGGCGGCCTCGGCGTGCTCGTCGCCGTCGCCATCGGCGCGACGGTCGGCAGCCTCGCCACGGTGCTCACCTACGTGGGCGCCGCGTTGTTCCTGGCCCTCGGCCTCGACCCGCTGGTGACCTGGCTCGAGAAGCACAAGTTCCCGCGCCCGCTCGCGATCGTCACGGTGCTCGTCGCGGTACTCGGTGTGTTCGTCGGGCTCGTGTTCGCGATCATCCCCGTCATCACCGAGCAGGTGAACAAGGCGATCAAGACCGTGCCCGGCCTGATCAACGGCTTCCAAGACGGCACGATCCCCGACAACATCCAGGCGGCACTGCCGTGGCTCGACGTCGACGGCATCATCAGCAGCATCCTCGACGCGTTCAAGAACTTCGACGTGGCGACCGGCTTCGGCGGCGTGCTGAGTGTCGCGGGCGGCATCGCCACGGGAGTCACCGGCGCCGTCGTCGTGCTCATCCTCACCATCTACTTCGTGGCCTCGCTCACGAGCCTCAAGCGCGGGCTCTACCAGCTTGTGCCGGCGTCGCGCCGGCCCAAGTTCATCGACCTCGCCGAGCAGGTCGCCTCGGCCGTCGGCCGCTACGTGATCGGCCAGGGCTCGCTCGCACTCGTGAACGGAATCCTGTCGTTCCTCGTGCTCACCCTCGTGTTCCCGCTGTTCGGCCTGCCGGTGAGCTACTCGGCGCTGCTCGCGTTCATCGCGTTCCTCGGCTCGCTCATCCCCCTCGTCGGAACCATCACGGGCTCCGCGATCATCACGCTCCTGGTGCTCGTGTTCAACGGCCCGCCGAGCGTCATCGCGGTCGGCATCTACTACCTCGTCTACATGCAGGTCGAGGCGTACGTGCTCAACCCGCGCATCATGGCCTCCGCGGTCAAGGTGCCCGGCGCGATAGTCGTCATCGCGGCCCTCGCGGGCGGCACCCTGCTCGGCATCCTCGGCGCACTCATCGCGATCCCGGTCGCCGCGGCGATCCTGCTCGTGATCAACCAGGTCGTGGTGCCGAGGCAGAACGAGCTCTAGCCGCTTCGGCGTGCCGGTCTCGGCTTCGCTTGACCACCGGTTGCCCGTGACCCCTCCGCACCAAATGACGGAGATTCGAGCATCCGGAAGGCTGTTCAGCGCTTTACAGCCGGGCATGCGACGCGCGTTCCGTCACTTGATACCGAAGGCGAGTGTTGGGGGCGGAGCTCTAGTACTCCGTGGGCAGCGGCAGCGCGGCGGGGTTCACGCGCGCCACGATCTCGCTGAGCACGCGGTAGCTCTGCGCCTCCCCCACCCAGAGGTGGCGACCGCCCTCCACCGCCACGAACTCGGTCTCCGGTACCACCGCGAAACGCGCGGCGGCCTCGGGCGGTCGGAGGAAGTCGTCGAGCTCGGGCACGACGGCCACGAGCCGCTTGCCGCTGCCGGCCCAGGCGGCGAGTTCGGCATCCGTGGTTCTGCGCAGCGGTGGTGAGAGCAGTATCGCGCCCTCGACGGGCTGGGCGAGACCCCACTTGAGCGCGACCTCGGTGCCGAACGACCAGCCCAAGAGCCACGGATGCGGCAGCCCCCGTGCGGCGACGAAGTCCATCGCCGCCTGCAGGTCGAAGCGCTCGTCCACGCCGTCGCCGAACTCCCCCTGCGATGTGCCGCGCGGAGACGTGACCCCGCGGAAGTTGAACCGCAGCACCGCGACGTCGGCGAGGGCCGGGAGGCGGGCCGACGCCTTGCGCAGGATGTGCGAGTCCATGAAGCCGCCGTGCGTCGGCAGCGGGTGCAGGGCGACGAGCGTCGCGACCGGGTCGCCCGACTCGGGCAGCGCCAACTCGCCGACGAGGGTGAGGCCGTCGCTGGTGTGCAGCTCGATCTCCTCGCGGATCGCGGGGAGCTCGGTGCCGCTCTTAATCTCTTCGGGCATCAGGGCCTTATCTTCCAGCAGTGCAGGTGCCAGTGGCGGCGGCCGGCGAGGTCGTCGGCCTCGCCCATGATGCCGTCGGCGCGCCACGTGACCGTGTGCGCGATGCCGGGCTCGATCTCGAGGCCGCACCCCGGGCAGACGTACACCTTCACGGCGTTCGACGCGGCGAGCGGCTGCACGTTCCACAGCCCGTCGCGCTTCGACACCGTGGTCTTGGTTCCGAAGAGCGCTCGCGAGATGTCGAACTCGTCGTCATCGCGGCCGCGACGATCACGCGGACGGTTCGAACGGGGCATACCTCCAGCTTACGAGTTGTCCATGGCCTCGAGCCGGGTCTCCTCCATGTCGATCATGGCCTGCGCGCGGGAGAGGATCCGCGACGGGTACGAGCCCTCGGAGCGGGCCTCGAGCAGCGCATCCCGCTCGGCCTGCAGCACCTCGCGCCGCAGCTCGCGGTACTGCCGCTGCGGGGAGTTCGCCAGCTCCTTGTCCCCGGCGCCGTGCTCGGCGCGCTCGCTCGCCGACCGCACGGCCTGCAGCGTCTCGTGGCGCACCCGCTCGACGATCTCGTCGTCGACCTTCTCGCCGTCGGGCAGTCGGAAGTCCGGGTTGTCGAGCACGGCGATGCCCGCCGAACTGAGCTCGTCGAGGAGTTCCGCGAACTCGCGGCGGTCGGCGGCGCGGTCGGTGCCCCGGATGCCCGTGAGCCTGATCAGCCACGGCAACGTTCCCCCCTGCACGAGCAGCGTGACCACGGCCACGGTGAAGGCGATGAGCACCAGCTGTGCACGGTAGGGAGTGCCCTCGGGCAGCGATTGGGCGGCCGCGAGCGTCACGACCCCGCGCATGCCCGACCAGCCGAGCACGACCCCT
The DNA here is from genome assembly GCA_903920435.1 of uncultured Actinomycetes bacterium. GTDB lineage: Bacteria > Actinomycetota > Actinomycetes > Actinomycetales > Microbacteriaceae > Rhodoglobus. The sequence goes on along the minus strand of CAIXMB010000201.1, from coordinate 816 downwards.
CCCCGCCAGCCCAGGCCCTGCGCCGACAGCTGGGCCACGTCGGCCTCGCGTCGCTTGAGGTTCTTCTCGACGCGGGCGCTGCGGCGCTTCACGCGTGCGCTGTTGGAGAGCTGCTCGCTGCCGTCGATGTGCGCGCGCATCCGTTCGACGGCCCGACCCCAGCGCTCGGTCTGCCGCGCGGTCGCAACCCCCTGCCTGCGCAGCAGAACCAAGAGCGGCACTAGGAACACGAAGCGCACGACGAGCACGACCACGGTCATGAGCAGGCCCACCCAGATCGCGGTCGATGCGCTCAGGTCGTCTTCCTGAACCCCGATGACGAGCGAGGTGAACTGGATGCCCATGAGCAGGAAGACGCCGTTCTCGAGCACGAACTGCAGGGTGCGCCAGTTCAGTCGCTCGGAAATGCGCGCCTGAGCCGAGAACTTCCGCGCGCTCGCGTGCCCGGAGTACAGCCCGGCAACCACGACGGCGAGCACGCCACTCGCGCCGACGAACTCGGCCGGGAGGAACGCGATGAACGGCACCGCGAACGAGATGGCCGTGTCGAGGACGGAGTCCTTGAGCTTGGAGCGCACGAACACGGTGACCCAGCCCACGACGAGCCCGATCGCAAGTGCGACGGACACCGCGAACAGGAAGTCGCCGACCACGTCCCAGAACGCCACCGAGGCCGCCGTCGCGGCGACCGCCGAGCGCAGCAGCACGAGGGCCGTGGCGTCGTTGACGAGGCTCTCGCCCTCGAGGATGGTCACGAGCCGCGGCGGCAACCCGAGCTTCTTGCCGAGTGCCGTGGCCGCGACCGCATCCGTGGGG
>CAIXMB010000200.1 GCA_903920435.1 uncultured Actinomycetes bacterium | reverse complement strand
CGGCTCGGGGCCATTCGATCGAAGAAGGACTGCAGCATGACTGACGCACGACCCCGCACGCTCGCCGAGAAGGTCTGGGATGACCATCTGGTCGTCAAGGGCGAAGACGGCAACCCCGACCTCATCTACATCGACCTGCACCTCGTGCACGAGGTCACGAGCCCCCAGGCCTTCGACGGCCTGCGCCTGGCCGGCCGCCCCGTGCGCCGCCTCGACCTCACGATCGCGACCGAGGATCACAACACCCCGACCCTCGCCATCGACAAGCCCATCAAAGACCTGACGAGCCGCCTTCAGATCCAGACCCTGCGCGACAACTGCGCCGAGTTCGGCGTGCGGCTGCACCCCCTCGGCGACATCGAGCAGGGCATCGTGCACGTCGTCGGCCCGCAGCTGGGGCTCACCATGCCCGGCATCACGGTCGTGTGCGGGGACTCGCACACGAGCACCCACGGCGCGTTCGGCGCGATGGCGTTCGGCATCGGCACGAGCGAGGTCGAGCACGTGCTCGCGACGCAGACCCTGCCGCTCGCGCCGTTCAAGACCATGGCGATCACCGTCGAGGGCGAGCTGCGCCCCGGGGTGTCGGCGAAGGACATCATCCTCGCCGTCATCGCACAGATCGGTACCAATGGCGGCCAGGGTTACGTGCTCGAGTTCCGCGGCAGCGCCATCCGCTCGCTCTCCATGGAGGGCCGCATGACGATCTGCAACATGTCGATCGAGGCCGGCGCGCGCGCCGGAATGGTGGCGCCGGATGCCACGACCTACGCCTACCTCAAGGGCCGGCCGCACGCCCCGGAAGGGGCCGACTGGGACGCCGCCGTCGCCTACTGGGAGACGCTCGCCACCGACGACGATGCCGTGTTCGACGCCGAGGTCTTCCTCGATGCGAACACCCTCGAGCCGTTCGTCACCTGGGGCACCAACCCCGGCCAGGGCGTCTCGCTCAGTGAGCCGGTACCGAACCCCGCCGACTTCGCCGACCCCAACGACCGCGCAGCGGCCGAGCGAGCCCTGGAGTACATGGACATCGAAGCCGGCACCCCGATGAAGGACATCCGGGTCGACGCGGTGTTCATGGGCTCGTGCACGAACTCGCGCATCGAAGACCTGCGCGCGTTCGCGAGCATCATCAAGGGCCAGAAGAAGGCAGACGGCGTGCGGGTCATGGTCGTGCCGGGCTCGGCGCGCGTGCGCATCGAGGCCGAGGCCGAGGGCATCGACAAGATCGTCGAGGAGTTCGGTGCCGAGTGGCGCTTCGCGGGCTGCTCGATGTGCTTGGGCATGAACCCCGACCAACTAGCCCCGGGGGAGCGCTGCGCCTCCACCAGCAACCGCAACTTCGAGGGCCGCCAGGGCAAGGGCGGCAGAACGCACCTCGTCTCACCGCTCGTCGCCGCGGCGACGGCCATCCGCGGCACCCTCTCGTCGCCGTGGGACCTGGCGAAGGTGGAGGCCAACTGATGGAACCGGTAACCCTCATCCAGGGCGTCGCCGTGCCGCTGCAGCGCGCCAACGTCGACACCGACCAGATCATCCCCGCTGAGTTCCTCAAGCGCGTGACCAAGACGGGCTTCGACGACGCACTGTTCTACGCGTGGCGGCAGGACCCGGAGTTCGTGCTCAACCGCGACGTCTACCAGGGCGCGCAGGTGCTCGTCGCGGGCCCCAACTTCGGTACGGGCTCGAGCCGCGAGCACGCCGTATGGGCCTTGCGCGACTTCGGCTTCAAAGCCGTGCTGAGCCCGCGGTTCGGCGACATCTTCCGCGGCAACGCCGGCAAGCAGGGGCTTCTTGCCGCTCAGCTGAGCGAGGAGGACATCGAGACGATCTGGCTGATCCTCGACGAGCATCCGGGAATGTCAGTAGAGGTCGACCTTGTTGCTAAGACGGTGACCGTAGGCAAGGCCCAGTTTGCTTTCGTGATCGATGATTACACTAGGTGGCGTTTGCTCGAAGGGCTCGACGATATCGGGCTCACACTGCGCAACGAGGCCGACATCACGGCATTCGAGGCCAAGCGCGAGGCGTGGCGGCCACAGACACTTCCGGCCAAATAGCACGGCCGAACAACCAAGACAGAGGGTGAGCATGAATTCTCTTACCAAGGATGCCCAAAAGGCAGCCGAGAGAGTGGGACTCCTGTCCGACAAGATCGTCATCAACGGGGGCAAGCCGCTCAAGGGCCGCATCGAGATCCGTGGGGCCAAGAACCTCGCGACGAAGGCCATGGTCGCAGCCTTGCTCGCGGAGACGCCGAGCATCCTGAAGAACGTTCCGGACATCAGCGACGTCAACGTCGTCACGGGCATGCTCGAGGCGTACGGCGTCGCGGTCACCAAGCAGGGCGAGGGCGAGCTGCTGCTCGACCCCAGCGAGGTGCTGAAGGCCCAGTTCCACGAGATCGACGCGCTCGCGGGCTCCAGCCGCATCCCGATCCTGTTCTGCGGCCCGCTGCTGCACCGCCTCGGTGAGGCGCTCATCCCCGACCTCGGCGGCTGCCGCATCGGCGACCGGCCCATCGACTTCCACATGGACGCGCTGCGCGCGTTCGGCGCGATCGTCGACAAGAGCTACGAGGGCATCCGCCTGACGGCCCCCAACGGCCTGCACGGCGCGAACATCGAGCTGCCGTACCCGAGCGTGGGTGCGACGGAGCAGGTGCTCCTCACGGCGGTTCTGGCCGAGGGTGTCACCGAGCTCAAGAACGCCGCGATCGAGCCCGAGATCATGGACCTCATCGCGATCCTGCAGAAGATGGGCGCGATCATCAGCGTCGAGCCGAACCGCGTGATCTTCATCGAGGGAGTGGCGAAGCTCGACGGCTACCAGCACACCGCGCTCTTCGACCGCAACGAGGCAGCGAGCTGGGCGTCGGCCGCGCTCGCCACCGAGGGCGACATCTTCGTCGGAGGTGCACGCCAGCAGGAGCTCATGACGTTCCTCAACATCTTCCGCAAGGTGGGTGGCAAGTTCGAGATCCACGAGGACGGCATCCGGTTCTACCACCCGGGAACGCCCCTCTCGCCGGTCGTCGTCGAGACGGATGTGCATCCGGGCTTCATGACCGACTGGCAGCAGCCGCTCATCGTCGCACTCACCAAGGCCGAGGG
>CAIXMB010000199.1 GCA_903920435.1 uncultured Actinomycetes bacterium | reverse complement strand
TGGCCAGCAGCGCGGGGTCATCGAGGTCGGCGGTGTCGACCGCCGGGCGGTGCCGCCGCGGGAGACTGCGGGCTTCGTGGGGGTCGTGTCGCAGTCCGTGCGGCTCTCGTTCGTGGCGCCGACGGTGGCCGAGGAGCTCGGGTTCGCCCTCGCCAATCGCGGCGTCGCGCCCGTCATCGTGCGCGCGCGCGTCGAAGAGCTCGCCCAACGCCTGGGTATCGGCGACCTCCTCGATCGCGAGATCCACGCGCTCTCGGCGGGCCAGGCCGCCCTCGTGGGCGTCGGCGCGGCGATCGTCGAGAACCCCGTTCTGCTGGTCGTCGACGAGCCCCTCGCCGACCTCGACGACCGCGCGCGCGCCCGCGTGATCGACGTGCTCGACAGGCTCGCGCACGAGGCCGGCGTGTGCGTGATCGTCGCCGAGCACGCGCTCGGCGGGTGGGGCACGGCGCCGGATGCCCGCCTCGACCTCCGCGACGGGGGAGTGCACCCCGTGACCGGGTCCGTCGAGCCCGAGCTCGCCCCCGTGCGGCACGCCGCCCCCGGCCCGATCATCGCCGAGGCGCGCGGAGTGACCGTGCGGCACGGCGAGCGGCCCGCCGTCGACGACGCGAGCCTGACGCTCGCCGCCGGGCAGCTCGTCGCACTCCGCGGCCCGAACGGCGCGGGCAAGAGCAGCCTGCTGCACGCGCTCGCGCGCCCCGCTGCTGCTGGAACCGTCATTGTGGACGGCGTCGATGTCCACGGCCTCAGGCGTCGGGACCGCCGCCATTCGGTGGCGCTCGTGCCCGAGGCGTACGACGACCTGCTGTTCGCCCTCACTGTCGGTGAGGAGTGCGGGCGCTCGGGCGCGCTCGAGATCTTCGAGGGGCTCGTGGGCCGCGATCTGCGCGCGCGCCACCCGCGCGATCTCTCCGCGGGGGAGCGGCTGTGCCTCGCGCTCGCGCTCCAGCTCTCGGCGCACCCGCGCGTGCTCCTGGTCGACGAGCCCAGTCGTGGGCTGGATGCGGCGGCACGCGAGCTCGTCGGCGGCGTGCTGCTCGCGGCCGCGGCATCCGGTGCTGCGGTGGTCATCGCCACCCACGACGGCGACTTCGCCGAGCGCTTCGCTACGCGCACGGTCCGCATGGCCGACGGACGGATCGATGCGACCGCCAGGGTGGCGCGATGATGCGGCGTGACGCGTGGTCGCGCGTCTCGCTGGTGGCCGCGAGCCTGTTCGGGCTCGCGGGGTTCGCGTGGCCGCTCGTCGCCACCGCGGTGCCGCAGGACGCGCAAGCGGCCGTTCCCATCGTCGCGCTCGCGCTCGTGCCGGCCGTCGTGATCGCCATCGCGTTCGGGCTCGACCGGCAGATGCACTCCGCGACCACCGTCGCACTGCTCGGCGTGCTCGCGGCCGTGGGCGCCGCGGTGCGCATCGCGGGCACGGGCGTCGGCGGTATCGAGGCGGTGTTCGTCGTGCTGATCCTTGCGGGCCGCGCCTACGGTGCGCGGTTCGGGTTCCTGCTCGGCATGCTCACCATCGCGCTGTCGTCGGTGCTGTGGGGCGGCATCGGGCCGTGGACGCCGTTCCAGGTGTTCGCGTGCGGGTGGGTGGCCGCCGGCGCCGGGCTGCTGCCGCGCATCCGGTCACGCCGGTGGGAGCTCGCGATGCTGGTGGGCTACGGCATCGTGGCGTCGTATGCGTTCGGGCTCATCATGAACTTCTGGTTCTGGCCGTTCGCGGTGGGCGGCAGCACGGCGATCTCGTACGACGCGGCCGGCCCGCTCGGGCAGAACCTGGCCTCGATCGGCCTGTACTCCCTCGTGACCTCGACGCTCACCTCGGACACCGAGCGCGCGATCACGACGAGCGTCGGCATCCTCCTCGTCGGCCCCGCCGCCCTCGCCGCGCTGCGGAGGGCGCGCGTGGGCCGGGCGCGGATCACACCGAGAAGTAGCGAGCTTCGGGGTGATGGAACACGAACGCGTCCGTCGACTGCTCGGGGTGCAGCTGCAGCTCCTCCGACAGCTCCACCCCCATCCGTTCGGGCCTGAGCAGCTCGACCACCTTGTGGCGGTCCTCCATGTCAGGGCACGCCGGGTAGCCGAGCGAGAACCGTGCGCCGCGGTAGTTCAGCTTGAACATGCCCTCGATCGTGGCCGGGTCCTCGCCCGCGAAGCCCAGTTCGGCACGGATGCGCGAGTGCCAGTACTCCGCGAGGGCCTCCGTGAGCTGCATGGTCAGGCCGTTGAGCTCGAGGTAGTCGCGGTACTTGTTCTCGGCGAACATCTTGGCGGTGAACGCATCGACTGCCGAGCCCGCGGTCACGAGTTGGAGGGCGACGACGTCGATCTGGCCCGACTCCTTCGAGCGCACGTAGTCGGCGAGGCACAGATGGCGGTCGCGGCGCTGGCGCGGGAAGTGGAAGCGCAGCCGCTCGGTGCCGATCGGGCCGCCCGAGCCGCCGTCGGGCGCGAGCATGCCGGCAGGGCCCAGCAGGCCCGTGGGGTCGTCGCCGTGGTGGAGGATGACGAGGTCGTCGCCCTCCGAGTAGGCGGGGAAGTAGCCGTAGGCCACCGACGCGTCGATCATGCCCTCGGAGAGGATGCGGTCGAGCCAGTACCGCAGCCGCGGACGGCCCTCCGTCTGAACGAGCTCCTCGTAGCTCGCGCCGTCCTCAGCGCGGCTGGGCTTGAGGCCCCACTGGCCCATGAACGTGGCGCGCTCGTCGAGGAACGCCGAGTAGTCGGCGAGGGCGACGCCCTTCACGATGCGGGTGCCCCAGAACGGCGAGGTCGGAACGACGTTGTCGGAGACGATGTCGGAGCGCGCGGGCATGTCCTCGGGCTCGGTGACGTCGATCGTCGCGCGCGCGTGGATGCGCTTCTTGAGCGGGGGAAGGCCCACGCTCGCCGGCTCCGCACCGCGCGCGATGGCGACGAGCGGCTCCATGAGCGCCAGGCCCTCGAAGGCGTCGCGCGCGTAGCGCACCTCGCCGTCGAACATCGACGCGAGGTCGTCCTCGACATAGGCGCGGGTGAGGGCGGCGCCGCCCAGCAGCACGGGCCAGCGCGTGCCGAGGCCGCGCGCGGTGAGCTCGAGGAGGTTCTCCTTCATCACCACCGTCGACTTCACGAGCAGGCCGCTCATGCCGATGACGTCGGCGTTGTGCTCCTCCGCAGCACGGATGAACTCGCTCAGCGGCTGCTTGATGCCGATGTTGATGACGTCGTAGCCGTTGTTGGTGAGGATGATGTCGACGAGGTTCTTGCCGATGTCGTGCACATCACCGCGCACCGTGCCGATGACCATCGTGCCCTTGCCCGCGGCGTCGGACTTCTCCATGTACGGCTCGAGGAGCGCGACGGCCGCCTTCATGACCTCCGCCGACTGCAGCACGAACGGCAGCTGCATCTCGCCGCTGCCGAACCGCTGGCCCACCACCTGCATGCCGGCGAGGAGGTGGTCGTTGATGATGCCGAGGGCGGTCATCCCGTCGCTGCGCGCGAGGTCGAGATCGGCCTCGAGGCCCTTCGGCTCGCCGTCGATGATGCGGCGCTCGAGGCGCTCGCCCACCGGGAGCGCGGCGAGCTCGGCGGCGCGCTCGTCTTTCAGCGCTGCGGAGTCCACGCCCGCGAACAGGTCGAGCAGGGCCGACAGCGGGTCGTAGGTGAGGTTGCCGTCGGCGTCGTACTCGCGCTTGTCCCACACGAGGTCGAGCGCGACCTTGCGGCGGTCATCCGGGATCGACGCAAGCGGCACGATCTTCGCCGCGTTGACGATCGCCGAGTCGAGGCCGGCGGCCACCGCCTCCTGCAGGAACACCGAGTTGAGCACGGAGCGCGCGGCGGGGTTGAGGCCGAACGACACGTTCGAGACGCCGAGGGTGGTGTGGATGCCCGGGTACTTCGCGGTGATCTGGCGGATCGCCTCGATGGTCTCGATGGCGTCGCGGCGGGTCTCCTCCTGACCCGTGGCGATGGGGAAGGTGAGGGCGTCGACGATGATGTCCTCGACGCGCATGCCCCACTCGCCCACGAGTGTGTCGACGAGCCGCGAGGCGATGCGCACCTTGTGCTCGGCGGTGCGGGCCTGGCCTTCCTCGTCGATGGTGAGGGCGATCACCGCGGCGCCGTGCTCCTTGACCAGCGGCATGATGCGGTTGAACCGGGAGTCGGGCCCCTCGCCATCCTCGAAGTTCACCGAGTTGACCACCGGGCGGCCGCCGATCAGTTCCATTCCGGCCTGCAGCACGGCGGGCTCGGTGGAGTCCACGACGAGGGGGAGTGTCGACGCGCTCGCGAGTCGGGAGACGACCGAGCGCATGTCGGCGACCCCGTCCCGCCCGACGTAGTCGATGCAGACGTCGAGCAGATGGGCGCCCTCGCGCACCTGGTTGCGGGCGATGTCGACGCAGTCGTCCCAGCGCTCCTCGAGCATCGCCTCGCGGAACGCGAGCGAGCCGTTGGCGTTCGTGCGCTCACCGATCGCGAGGTACGAGGCATCCTGGCTGAAGGGCACGTGCTGGTAGAGGCTCGCGACGCCCGCGTCCTCCTCGATCACCCGCGTGACGGCGCGGGCGCCACCGACGCGCTCGACCACCGCCCGCAGGTGCGCGGGGGTCGTGCCGCAGCAGCCGCCGACGAGGCCGAGGCCGAACTCCTTGACGAACTGCTCGTGCGCGATGGCGAGCTCGTCCGGCGTCAGCGGGTAGCTCGCGCCGTTCGCGCCCAGCACGGGCAGTCCGGCGTTCGGCATGCACATCACCGGGATGTGCGCGAACTTCGACAGGTGCCGCAGGTGCTCGCTCATCTCGGCGGGACCGGTCGCGCAGTTGAGGCCGATCATGTCGATACCGAGTGGCTCGAGCGTGGTGAGCGCCGCGGCGATCTCGCTGCCCATGAGCATGGTGCCCGTGGTCTCGACCGTCACCTCGACGAAGATCGGCAGCCGGATGCCCGTCGCGAGCATCGCCGCCTTGCCGCCGTTGACCGCCGCCTTGGCCTGCAGCAGGTCCTGCGACGTCTCGATGAGCAGCGCATCGGCGCCGCCGAGGATCAGCCCCGTGGCCTGCTCGGCGAACGTGACCTTCAGGTTGTCGTAGGTGGTGTGCCCGAGGCTCGGCAGCTTCGTGCCCGGGCCCATCGAGCCGAGCACCCAGCGCATCCGGCCGTCGGCCGCCTCGAACTTCCCGACCGCACGTCGGCCGATCTCGGCACCGGCGCGCGCGAGCTCTTCGATGCGGTCTTCGATGCCGTAGTCGGAGAGGTTCGACCAGTTGGCGCCGAAGGTGTTCGTCTCGATCGCATCGATACCGGTCTCGAGGTACTCGGCATGGATGGTCTCCACGATGTCGGGCCGCGACACGTTGAGTATCTCGTTGCAGCCCTCGTGCTGCTGGAAGTCGTCCATCGTCGGGCCGGCGTCCTGCAGCATCGTGCCCATCGCGCCGTCGGCGATGACGACGCGCTCCCGAAGAGCGCCCAGGAGCGCTTCGGAGCGGGGGGTGAGGCTGAGCGCGGTGATGTCGGCGAGCGACGAGGAGGGCATTCGACCAGCTTAATCGGACGGGGTAACACAGGCCCGATCGGTGTAACAAACCGCCGGTGCTCCGCATCGGTGCCTAGGCTCGAGTCGAGCGAAAGCCGAGCCCGGTACCCGCCCGCGAACGACGGTTGACCCCGTCACTCGTCGGGTGACCCGGGCAGCCGTGGTCCCCGTTGAGCACCAACGAATGGAGAACCACGATGACCACCGACTTCCCGACCGGAACGGTACTGGGCTACCCGCGCATCGGCCGCCGCCGCGAGCTCAAGAAGGCCGTCGAGGCCTTCTGGGCCGGGCGCATCACCGTCGACGAGCTCGAAGAGGCCGCTGCCGCACTGCGGGCCACGACGCGCGAGCGGCTTGCGGCGCTCGGTCTCGGACGCACCGACTCCTCGATCCCCGAGGCCTTCTCGTTCTACGACCACGTGCTCGACGCCGCGGTGACCGTGGGCGCCGTTCCCACCCGGTTCCAGCGCCTCGTGAAAGCCGACGGCTCCCTCGACCTCGCGGGGTACTTCACGATCGCGCGGGGTGAGGGCGCTGACACCCCGGCCGAGATGACGAAGTGGTTCGACTCGAACTACCACTACCTCGTGCCCGAGATCGGCCCGGAGACGCAGTTCCACCTCGCCTCCGATCGACTTCTGCGCGAGGTCGCCGAGGCGACGGTGTCGGGCTTCCGTACCCGCCCGGTGATCGTCGGGCCTGTGACTTTCCTGCTGCTCAGCAAGCCTTCCGAGGGTGCGCCGGAGGGCTACCGGCCGCTCGACCGCCTCGACGACCTGCTGCCCGTGTACGCCGAGCTCATCGCCGCCCTCACGGCCGTGGGTGCCGCGTGGGTGCAACTCGACGAGCCGGCGCTCGTGAGCGAGAGCATCGACGTGCCCCGCGCCGACGTGCTCGCCGCGACGAGGCGCGCGTACGACGTGCTGGGCGCGGTGCCCGCGCGACCGAGCATCTTCGTTGCGGCGCCCTACGGCTCGCTCGACGACGCCCTGCCCGTGCTGCTGGGCACGCCCGTCGAGGCGATCGGGCTCGACCTGGTGAAGGGCGCGGTCCCTGAGTCTCTCGAAGGGCCCACCGGAGTCACCACCGACAAGGTGCTCGTCGGCGGCGTCATCGACGGCCACAACATCTGGCGCGGTGACCTCGCTGCGGCGTTCTCGACGCTCGGGGCCCTGCGCGCGCTCTCGCCGCACGTGGCCGTGTCGACCTCCACGAGCCTCTTCCACACGCCGCACGACGTGGGCGATGAGCCGCTGCTCGACGATCGACTGACGAGTTGGCTCGCGTTCGCCGACCAGAAGGTGGGTCAGGTCGCGACTCTCGCCCGCGGGCTCAAGGGTGAGCCGATCCAGCTGGAACTCGACGCCGCGACCGCTGCCCTCGCCGACCGTCGCACCGCGCCCGGCGTGCGCGACGGCGCGGTTCGGGGCCGAACGCTCACGGACGCCGACTTCTCGCGCGGTGCGTACTCGGCGCGGCTTGCCGCACAGGACGAAGCGCTGGGACTCCCGTTCCTGCCCACGACCACGATCGGCTCGTTCCCGCAGACGGAGGAGATCCGGCGGCAGCGTGCGGCAGCCGCATCCGGCCGGATCAGCCACGAGCAGTACACGCGGGCGATGCGCGCGGAGATCGCGCGCGTCGTCGAGTTGCAGGAGCGGATCGGCCTCGACGTGCTCGTGCACGGCGAGCCGGAGCGCAACGACATGGTGCAGTACTTCGCCGAGAACCTGAACGGATTCGCGGTCACCCAGAACGGCTGGGTGCAGTCGTACGGCTCCCGCTGCACCCGCCCCAGCATCCTGTGGGGTGACGTCTCGCGGCCCGCGCCCATCACCGTGGAGTGGTCGACGTACGCGCAGTCCCTCACCGCCAAGCCCGTCAAGGGCATGCTCACCGGCCCCGTCACGATTCTCGCGTGGTCATTCGTGCGCGACGATCAGCCCCTGCGCGAGACGGCAAACCAGGTGGCGCTCGCGCTGCGCGACGAGATCGCTGACCTCGAGGCAGCGGGCATCGGGATCATCCAGGTCGACGAGCCCGCCCTGCGCGAGTTGCTGCCGCTCAAGAAGAAGGACCACGAGGAGTACCTCGACTGGTCGGTCGGGTCGTTCCGGCTTGCGACGGCGGGCGTCGCCGACCGCACGCAGATCCACACCCACCTCTGCTACTCGGAGTTCGGCGTCGTCATCGATGCAATCTCGCGGCTCGACGCCGACGTGACGTCGATCGAGGCCGCCCGGTCGAAGATGGAGGTCGTCGCCGACATCAGGGCGAGCGGCTTCGGGCGTGGGATCGGGCCGGGCGTCTACGACATCCACTCGCCGCGCGTGCCGTCGGTAGCGGAGGTGGGCGAGTTGATCGACATCGCCCTCGGCTCCATCCCCGAGCGCCAGGTCTGGGTGAACCCCGACTGCGGGCTGAAGACGCGCGGGTACGACGAGACCGTCGAGTCGCTCACCAACATCCTCACCGCGACGCGGGCGGCGCGCGCCAGGCTGTCTGCGGGGAGCTAGAGCGAGCGCAGTACCGTCACGACCTTGCCGAGCACGGTCGCGTGGTCGCCGAGGATCGGCTCGAAGTTGGAGTTGCGCGGAAGCAGCCACGTGTGGCCGTCGCGCTGGCGGAACACCTTGACGGTCGCCTCGTTGTCGAGCATGGCGGCGACGATGTCGCCGTTCTCCGCGTGGTTCTGCTGGCGCACGACCACCCAGTCGCCGTCGCAGATGGCGGCGTCGATCATCGACTCACCAACGACCTTGAGCATGAAGAGATCGCCCTTGCCGGTGAGCTGGCGGGGGAGCGGGAAGACCTCGTCGACCTGCTGCTCGGCGGTGATGGGGATACCTGCAGCGATGCGGCCCACGAGCGGCACCATGACGGCGTCGCCCACGGCGGGGGCGGACTCGGCCACGTCGTCGCCGCCCCGGTCTTCGCTGCCGGGCAGGTCGATGAGCACCTCCATGGCGCGGGGGCGGTTGGGGTCGCGGCGGAGGTAGCCACTCAGCTCGAGCTGGTTGAGCTGGTGCGTGACGCTCGAGAGCGAGGAGAGGCCGACTGCGTCGCCGATCTCGCGCATGCTCGGCGGGTAGCCGCGCCCCGACACAGAGCGCTGGATCACGTCGAGGATCGCGAGCTGCTTGTCGCTCAGGCTCGTGCGGCGTCTCGTGCCGTCCATGGTCAACCCCGTTTCTGAAGCCAATGTCAGTGGCTCATTCGAAACTGTATCCGTCGAACGGGCTAAAACCAAACATGTTTTCGAGTGTGTTGCCAACAATGTCGGTGGCTTGTTCGAAGATCTACTTGAAACAACCCCGATTCGAATGTATGTTCGGAACGTACCTACTAACTTCGTATCCCTCCTCCCGGCCGAGTGAGGGATGCGAACAACTTGAGGAGCAGAAGATGAGCACAGCAGTTATCGGCGGATATGTCCCCACTGCACCGCGCCTTCGCCTCACCCAGCGTGGCCGCGCGGTTCTCACGTTCCTCGCGGCCACACCACTCGTCATCGCGGCCTTCCTGTTCGCGATCAACGGCGGCGGCGCCACCGCGTCGCTCGAGGGCTCGAACGTGCAGTTCGAGTACGTGACGGTCGAGGCCGGCCAGACGATGTGGCAGGTCGCGGAGGAGGTCGCGCCCCAGTCCGACCCGCGCGACGTCATCGCGCAGTTGGTGCAGTTCAACCAGCTGAGCGGCTCCGACGTGTACGCGGGCCAGCAGCTCGCCATCCCGGCGGGGCTCAAGTAGCACGACGTCGGGGTGCCCCGGGCCGCCCTAGGCTTGTCGGGTGACCGAGCTCTCCGACCTGCCGATCCGTGACGACCTGCGCGGCCTGACGCCGTACGGCGCGCCCCAGGAGCACGTGCGGATCCAGCTCAACGTCAACGAGAACACGCACCCGATCCCCGAGGCCGTGGCCACCGACATCGTCACCGCCCTGGCGGGCGCCGTGCTCGGCGTGAACCGCTACCCCGACCGCGAGTTCACCGAGCTGCGCGACTCGCTCGCCGCCTACCTGGGTCACGGGCTCACGCGCGACAATGTCTGGGCGGCGAACGGCTCGAACGAGGTGCTGCAGCAGGTGCTGCAGGCCTTCGGCGGGCCGGGTCGCAGCGTGTTGGGCTTCCCGCCCACCTACTCCATGCACTCGATCATCGCGAGCGGAACAGGCACGCGCTGGCTCACCGCCCAGCGCGACGCGGGCTACGAGCTCTCGCCCGAGACGGTCGTCGAGGCGATCCGCCGCGAGCAGCCCGACATCGTGTTCCTGTGCTCGCCCAACAACCCCACCGGCACGCCGCTCTCGCTCGAGACCATCGCGGCGGCGTACGACGCGACGCCGGGCATCCTGCTGGTCGACGAGGCCTACGCCGAGTTCCAGGAGGGCGACACCGCCCTCACCCTGCTCGAGGGGCGCCCGCGGCTTCTCGTGAGCCGCACCATGAGCAAGGCGTTCGCGTTCGCGGGGGCCCGGCTCGGCTACCTCGCCGCCGACCCCGCCGTCACCGATGCCCTGCGCCTGGTGCGACTGCCGTACCACCTCTCCGCCTTCACCCAGGCCGCGGCCGTCGCCGCCCTCGCGCACGCGCCGGAGATGCTCGCCATGGTCGAGGACATCAAGCTTCAGCGCGACCGGATGATCGCCGCCCTACCCGAACTGGGCTACACACCGCTGCCGAGCGCGGCCAACTTCGTGCTGTTCGGGGGAGTCGAGAACCCGCACGCGGTGTTCGAGGAGCTGCTCGCGAACGACATCATCATCCGCGATGTCGGCATTCCGCACCACCTGCGCGTCACCGCGGGCAGCGACGCCGAGACCACGATCTTCCTCGATGCGCTCGCGCGGATCAGTGCCCGCTAGAACTGCTCGGTAGGATCGACATCATGACCGGAACGCGGACCGCCACGCTCTCGCGCGCCACGAGCGAGTCGAGCATCGAGCTCAGCCTCGACCTCGACGGCACGGGAGCCTCGTCGATCGACACCTCGGTGCCCTTCTTCGACCACCTGCTGACCGCCTTCGCGAAGCACTCGCTCGTCGATCTCACCGTGAAAGCGACCGGGGACACCCACATCGACGTGCACCACACGGTCGAGGACATCGGCATCACGCTCGGCACCGCGATCAAGCAGGCGCTCGGCGACAAGGCCGGCATCTCGCGGTTCGGCGACGCCCTCGTGCCGCTCGACGAGGCGCTCGTGCAGGCCGTGGTCGATGTATCCGGCCGCCCCTACCTCGTGCACACCGGCGAGCCCGCCGGGTTCGAGCACCACTTGATCGGCGGCCACTTCACGGGGTCGATGCTGCGCCACGTGTTCGAGGCGATCGCGTACAACGGCGCCCTCACCGTGCACGTCACCGTCCTGGGCGGCCGTGACCCGCACCACATCGCCGAGGCCGAGTTCAAGGCGTTCGCACGCGCGTTCAGGGTCGCTGTCGCGCCGGATGCCCGGGTGACCGGCATCCCGTCGACCAAGGGTGCGCTCTGACGTGACGAACCCCACCGTCGTCATCCTCGACTACGGCTCAGGCAACGTGCACTCCGCCGCGAAAGCCCTCGAGCTCGCGGGCGCGAACGTGACCCTGACCGCCGACCGCTCGGCTGCTGAAGCCGCCGACGGCCTCGTCGTGCCCGGTGTCGGGGCGTTCGAGGCCGTGGCACGCCAGCTCGCCGCGGTGCGCGGGGGAGCCATCGTCGAGAAGCGCCTCACGGGCAGCCGCCCGGTGCTGGGGATCTGCGTGGGTATGCAGGTGCTGTTCGAGCACGGTGTCGAGCGCGGCAATGACACCCCCGGCCTCGGCGAGTGGCCGGGAGTGGTCACCGAGCTCGACGCCCCCGTGCTCCCGCACATGGGCTGGAACACGGTCGACGCCCCCGCCGACTCCCGCCTCTTCGAGGGCATCGCGGACGAGCGCTTCTACTTCGTGCACAGCTACGCCGCGCGCGAGTGGACGCTCGAGGTGCACGATCCGTTCCCGCAACCTAAGCTCACGTGGGCCGACCACGGCGGCAGGTTTCTGGCCGCGGTCGAGAACGGGCCGCTCATGGCCACGCAGTTCCACCCCGAGAAGTCCGGCGAGGCCGGCATCCGTCTACTGAAGAATTGGCTAGCAACCCTATGAGTGACTTCGCGACGACCCCCGGTCTCGTGCTCCTGCCCGCTGTCGACGTCGCCGACGGCAAGGCGGTGCGCCTGACGCAGGGCGAGGCAGGCAGCGAGACCAGCTACGGAGACCCCGTCGACGCCGCCCAGCTCTGGGTGGACCAGGGTGCGCAGTGGATCCACCTCGTCGACCTCGACGCGGCCTTCGGGCGAGGCAACAACCACGGCGTGATCAAGCGCGTCATCAAGAACACGCCGCGCAAGGTCAATATCGAGCTCTCCGGCGGCATCCGTGACGACGCGAGCCTCGAGGCCGCCCTCGCGACCGGCGCCAAGCGCATCAACCTCGGCACTGCCGCGCTCGAGAACCCCGAGTGGGCGGCGCACGTCATCGCCGAGTACGGGGAGGCGATCGCCGTCGGGCTCGACGTGCGCGGCACCACGCTCGCGGCGCGCGGCTGGACCCAGGACGGCGGCGACCTGTGGACGGTGCTCGACCGTCTCGAGGCCGCCGGCTGTGCGCGCTACGTCGTCACCGACGTGACCAAGGACGGCACGCTCAAAGGCCCCAACCTCGACCTGCTCACGGAGGTCGCCGACCGCACGGACAAGCCCGTCATCGCCTCCGGCGGCATCGCCACCCTCGACGACATCGCCGACCTGCGCGAGCTCGTGCCGCACGGTGTCGAGGGCGCGATCGTGGGCAAGGCGCTCTACGCCAAGGCGTTCACGCTCGCCGAGGCCCTCGACGTAGCGTCGAAGTAGCCATGCCCGGGGCCGACTCCGCGGGCGTGCCCTGGGAGGGGCGCCACTTCGAGCACACCGAGAGCTCCGACGACGACGGCTCCGCTCCCGAGAAGCTCATCGAGGCGATCCGGCGCTTCCACGCGCACGACCTCGGGGAGGTCGACGTGCTCGCCGCGCTGCGCGAGTCGCGCCTGCTCATTCCGCTCGTCGCGGTCCTGGGCGCCGACGGGGTCGATGCGCACGGCCACGACAAGAGCCAGGAACTCTCGATCGTGACGGTCGAGGGCCCCGATGGGCGCATCGTGCTGCCGGCCTTCACGTCGGTGACCGCGATGGCGCACTGGAACCCGAAGGCACGCCCGGTGCCCGCCACCGCAGCCCGTGTGGCACTCGCCGCGGCGAGCGAGAGCACCGACCTCGTCGTGATCGATGCGACGAGCGACACCGAGTTCGTCGTGCGCCGCCCCGCGCTGTGGGCGCTCGCGCAGTCACTGCCGTGGACCCCGAGCTACGCAGACACCGAGGTGCTCACGGCATTCATGGACGCCGCCGCGCCCGAGCCCGTCGTCATCGCCGTGCAGCTCGCTCCCGGCGACCCGGGCTCGCGCCTCGCGGGGCCGGAGCTCGTCGTGCAGCTCACCCTCGCGCCCGGACTCGATCGGGCCGCCCTCGATGCAGTGCTCGCGCGGCTGCAGGAGCGGTGGGGTTCCAGCGACGTGATCGCCGAGCGCGTCGACTCGATGCGCGTCGTGCTGGCGTCCGCCTAGTTGACGGGACCGGTCAGCTTCTCGCCGGGGCCCTTGCCGGGGGCATCCGGGATCGTCGACTCCTCGCGGAACGCGAGCTGCAGCGAGCGCAGACCGTCGCGCAGCGGGCGCGCGTGGTGGTCGCCGATCTCCGGCGCGGCGGCGGTCACGAGCCCCGCGAGCACGGTGATGAGCTTGCGCGCCTCGTCGAGGTCGACGTCGGATGCCGCATCCGGCGTGTCGGAGAGCCCGAGTTTGACCGCCGCGGCGCTCATGAGGTGCACTGCGACGGTGTTGATGACCTCGATCGCGGGCACCTCGGAGATGTCGCGGATCTCGTCGTCGGCGTAGTAGTTCTCGGGGGAGGCGTCGCTCATCGGTAGTTCCTTAGCTGATTGGCGCGGCGTCTGCTATTCTCGTACAGGCCCATGGGCATGTCCCTGGCCACGAAGAGGAGATTTCTCCCACCTGCTAGCCGCTTCTCAAGGCTATCGGGTAAGTAATGCCCCGTCGGTTCTCATGACCGATTGCTCGGGCTTCACTCCTCTGCGTGCACGAAACATCCACCAGACAGAGGAGTACCCGCATCAGCGATCCCCGTACCAATGACCGAATCCGCGTTCCGGAGGTCCGTCTTGTTGGCCCCAACGGCGAGCAGGTCGGTGTCGTCCGTATCGAAGACGCACTGCGCCTGGCGCAGGAGGCCGACCTGGATTTGGTTGAGGTTGCTCCCAATTCCAAGCCGCCCGTCGCCAAGATCATGGATTACGGCAAGTTCAAGTACGAAGAGGCCCAGAAGGCCAAGGAAGCGCGGCGCAACCAGGCGAACACGATCCTCAAGGAGGTTCGTTTCCGCCTCAAGATCGACACCCACGACTACGAGACGAAGCGCAAGCGCGCCGAGGGCTTCCTGCAGGGCGGTGACAAGGTCAAAGCGATGATCCTGTTCCGTGGCCGCGAGCAGTCCCGCCCCGAGCAGGGCGTGCGCCTGCTGCAGAAGTTCGCGGAAGACGTGTCGGAGTTCGGCTCCGTCGAGTCGACCCCGACCATCGACGGTCGCAACATGGTCATGGTCATCGGTCCCCACAAGAACAAGGCAACCGCGAAGGCGGAGGCCGACGCCCGCAAGGCGGCCAACAAGGCGTCTCGCGGTCCTGGTTCGGAACTGCCCGCGGTCGACTCCGCGCCGGAACCGGCCACGGAGTCAGCAGATGTAGTCGAGGCGGCAGCCCCGGCGGCAAAGACAGCAACACCCAAGAAGCCTGTAACAACCAAGGAAGAAGTGAAGGATGCCTAAGCAGAAGACGCACTCCGGTGCCAAGAAGCGCTTCAAGCTGACCGGTAGCGGCAAGGTCATGAAGCAGGGGGCTGGCATGCGCCACAACCTCGAGGTCAAGAGCGGCAAGCTCAAGCGCTCGCTGAACGCCGAGCGCGTTCTCGCTCCGGCCGATGCCAAGGTCATCAAGAAGCTTCTCGGTAAGTAAGGGTCAAGGAACAGAAAAATGGCAAGAGTAAAGCGGGCGGTAAACGCCCACAAGAAGCGTCGCGTCATCCTCGAGCGCGCCTCCGGCTACCGCGGCCAGCGTTCGCGCCTGTACCGCAAGGCCAAGGAGCAGGTCACCCACTCGCTGGTCTACGCATACCGTGACCGCCGTGCGCGCAAGGGCGACTTCCGCCGCCTGTGGATCCAGCGCATCAACGCCGCGTCGCGCGCGAACGGCCTGACCTACAACCGCCTCATCCAGGGGCTCAACCTGGCCGGCATCGAGGTCGACCGCCGCATGCTCGCCGACCTCGCGGTCACCGAGCCCGCCACGTTCGCCGCGATCGTCGCCGCCGCCAAGGCAGCGCTCCCCGCGGACACGTCGGCGCCGAAGGTGTCCGCGTAGTTTCCAGTTCCATCGAAGGGCCCCGGTGCGCAGCGCGCGCCGGGGCCCTTCGTTCATCTGCGCCCCATAGGGTGGGGCATATGATCGACAACCCGCGCTCCCCGCGCGTCCGCGCCGTGGCCAAGCTCGCCAAGCGCGACGCGCGGCAGGAGACCGGCCTGTTCCTCCTCGAGGGTCCGCAGGCAGTCTCCGAGGCGCTCACCTACCGGCCCGAGCTGCTCGTGGAGCTGTACGCGACGCCCACCGCGCTCGAGCGCTACTCCGACATCGCGAAGGCGGCGGCCGAGGCAGGCCTCGAGGTGGAGTTCGTCACCGAGGTCGTGCTCGACGCCATGGCCGACACCGTGACGCCGCAGGGCGTCATCGCCGTGTGCCGCCAGTTCCCGACCTCGCTCAAGGACATCCTGGGTGCCGAGCCCAAGCTCATCGCGATCCTCGAGGAGGTGCGCGATCCGGGAAACGCGGGCACGATCATCCGTGCTGCAGACGCAGCGGGCGCCGACGCGGTGATCCTCTCGGGGCGCAGCGTCGACCTGTACAACCCCAAGGTGGTGCGGGCGACCACGGGCTCGCTGTTCCACCTGCCCGTCGCGATCGCCCCCGAGCTCGAGAGCGTCGTCGAGAAGACAAAGGCCGTCGGGCTGCAGGTGATCGCCGCCGACATCAAGGGCGCCGACCTGCTCGCCGCCCGCAAGAAGGGCGCCCTGGCCGCGCCGACGGCCTGGCTGTTCGGCAACGAGGCGCGCGGACTGAGCGACGCCCACTACGCCCTCGCCGACTGGGTGATCACGGTTCCGATCTACGGCCATGCCGAGTCGATGAACCTCGCCACGGCAGCGTCGGTCTGCCTGTACGAAAGTGCATTCGCCCAGCGCAGCTAGTGGGCTGCTAGCACACTTCCACCGATAGAACGACCCGTTGACCCCCGTTGGAGGGGTATGACACGTTCGACGGATGGATCCTCTCGTGGTGATCGATCGCGTTAACAAGCACTTCGGCGAGCTTCACGTTCTGAAAGACATCACGACGACCGTGCATCGCGGCGAGGTCGTGGTCGTCATCGGCCCGAGTGGCTCCGGAAAGTCGACCTTGTGCAGGGCCGTGAACCGGCTGGAGACGATAGACGACGGCACGATCACCATCGACGGGGTTGCGCTGCCCGAGGAGGGTCCGGCGCTCGCGCGGCTTCGCGCAGACGTGGGAATGGTGTTCCAGTCGTTCAACCTGTTCGCCCACAAGACCGTGCTCGAGAACGTCACGCTGGGACAGCTGAAAGTGCGCAAGCGCTCGCGCGCCGACGCCGACAAGCGCGCGCTCGAGCTGCTCGACCGCGTAGGAGTCGCCGACCAGGCGGCCAAGATGCCCGCGCAGCTCTCCGGTGGACAGCAGCAGCGGGTCGCCATCGCCCGCGCCCTGGCGATGGACCCCAAGGTCATGCTGTTCGACGAGCCGACGTCCGCGCTCGATCCCGAGATGATCAATGAGGTGCTCGACGTCATGGTCGGCCTCGCCGCCGACGGCATGACCATGGTCGTCGTCACCCACGAGATGGGTTTCGCGCGCAAGGCAGCGCAGCGCGTGCTGTTCATGGCCGATGGCCAGATCGTCGAAGAGGCCACGCCCGAGAAGTTCTTCACCGACCCCCAGAGCCCGAGAGCGAAGGACTTCCTCTCGAAGGTACTTACCCACTAACCGGTGGGTGGGAAGCACAGCAACAAGGAGGACACCATGAGGCTCACACGACGAAGCCTGCTGATCCCTGCACTTGCCGCCATCGGAGTTCTCGGGCTCGGAGGGTGCACGGATTCCGGCGCACCAGCCCCCGAGGAGACCGCGCCGGCCGGGGAGACCATCGAGTTCGAAGCAGGAACGACGATGGCCCGGCTCAACGAGGCCGGCGCCATCACCGTCGGCACCAAGTTCACCCAGCCCCTGTTCGGCCAGGTCGACGCGAGTGGCGACCCGCAGGGTTTCGATGTCGAGATCGCGAAGCTCATCGCAGCCAAGCTCGGCATTCCCGAATCCGGCATCACGTGGACCGAGACCGTTTCGGCGAACCGCGAGCCGTTCATCCAATCGGGCGAGGTCGACATCGTGGTGGCGACGTACACCATCAACGACAAGCGCAAGGAGGTCATCTCCTTCGCGGGGCCGTACTACAGCGCTGGACAGGACATCCTCGTGCTCGCCGGCAACCCCGACGGCATCGAGGGCCCGGAGGATCTCGCCGGCAAGCCCGTGTGCACGGTGACCGGTTCGACCTCGGAGGCCAACATCGCCGAGTACACCGACCAGGTGACGGCGCTCGGTGACTACGCCGAGTGCCTGCCGCTGCTGAGCTCTGGCGCCGTGGTCGCGGTGACCACCGACAACGTCATCCTGGCGGGCCTCGCCGCGAACAGCGCCGGTGAGTTCGAGGTGGTCGGCAACCCCTTCACAGAGGAGCCGTACGGTATCGGCCTCGCGCTCGACGACACCGACTTCCGGATGTTCATCAATGACGTGCTGGAAGATGCGTACGCGGACGGCTCGTGGGCCGCAGCGTGGGAGAAGACGGCGGGCACTGAGCTTCCGCTGCCCGACCCGCCCGCTGTCGACCGCTACTAGTCAGCACTCACGGTGGCCCGCCCCACCCCGCTCGGGCGGGCCACCCGCACACCACACACATACACCGCCTGAGGAGGCGCATGGACGCCATAGTCGAGAACCTGCCACGGTTCGCCGCTGCCTTCCTCATGACCCTGCGCCTGCTCGCAGTCTCTGGGCTCGGCGCTCTCGTCATCGGCACGCTCATCGCGGCTCTGCGGATCTCACCGGTGCCGGCGCTGCGCGGCTTCGCCACGGTCTACACGGAGATACTGCGCAATACGCCGCTCACTCTCGTGCTCTTCTTCTGCGCCTTCGTGCTTCCGCAGATCGGAGTCCGGTTGGACTACACGGTCGCTGCCACGATCGGGCTCACGCTGTACACCTCGCCCTTTGTGGCCGAAGCCGTGCGCTCGGGGGTCAATGGCGTCCCCGTCGGCCAGGCGGAGGCCGCCCGCGCCATCGGCCTGGGCTTCGGCCAGACCCTCGGCCTCGTCGTGATGCCGCAGGCGATCCGGATGGTCATCCCGCCGCTCATCAACGTTCTCATCGCCCTCACCAAGAACACGTCGGTCGCGGCGGGCTTCGCGGTGCTCGAACTCGTCGCCGTGTCACGTCAGGTGATTCAGCTGAACGGCAACGCCACGGTGCCGATCCTGGTGGCGGTCGCGGTCTTCTATCTCGTGATCACCGTGCCGCTCGGTCAAGCGGCCAACTACCTTGAGCGACGGGTGAGGATCCAGCGATGACAAGCGTGCTCTACGACGTCCCGGGGCCGAAAGCCCGCAGGTTGTCGGTGATCCTCTCCATCGTGGGTGGCGTGGTCATCGCGGCGGGCCTCACGGCCGTGTTCCTCTACCTCTCGGCGCCACGGCTCAACGCCGGAGGAGTGTCCCAACCCGGCGTATTCGACCCCAGCCGCTGGGACATCGTGCTCGACCGGGCGCTGTGGCGGGCGGTGTGGCGCGGCCTCTCGGCCACCCTGCAGATGGCGGTAGTCGCCGCGGCCCTTGCGATCGTCGTCGGCGTGCTGCTGTCCATGGCGCGCACTGCCCGCTCGCGGGTCATCCGGATTCCGGCCACGATCGTCATCGAGTTCTTCCGCGGGATGCCGGTGCTGCTGATGATGCTCTTCATCCTGCTCGTGTTCTCGTCCGGGCAGTACTGGGCGGGCGTCGTCGCACTCGCGCTCTACAACGGGGCCGTCATCGGGGAAGCGCTGCGGGCGGGCATCCAGTCGCTCCCGAGGGGGCAGAGCGAATCGGGACTCGCTCTCGGGCTGACTCCCCTCCAGACCCGGTTCAGTATCGAGTTCCCGCAGGCCTTCCGCCAGATGCTGCCGATCATCATCGCCCAGCTCGTCGTGCTCCTCAAAGACACCTCGCTCGCGTACATCCTCGGCTATCAAGAGCTGCTGAACGTCGTGCTCAAGCAGGGGCCGACCACGTTCGGCGCGACCTACCTCTTCACGCTCTTCTTCGTCGTGTGGGCGGTCTACCTCACGGTCAATCTCACGCTCTCCTGGCTTGCGCGCTTCGTCGCCCGACGCACGGCGTCCGGCCGCGGTGGCGGCAAGTCCCGTCGAGCTGCCCGCGTCGTCGCCCAGCTCGGCGGCGCGGGCGTTGCGGGCGCGAGCGACCCCCTCTCGGTGCCGGGCGCGCGCTCCGACCACGACACGGGTCACCAGCCCTAGGCCGCTAAACTCGACATTTGTGTCAGAACCCACCCCCCTCACCGAGTCGGCAGTCGAACAGGCGACGGATGCCGCGATCGCCGCGTTCGCCGCAGCCACGACCCTGGCCGAGCTGCGCACGGCCCGCGCCGCGCACGCGGGGGAGCAGTCGCCGCTCGCGCAGTTCAACGCGAGCCTGAAGACGATCCCGGTCGAGGAGCGCGCCGCAGCGGGCAAGCTCGTCGGGCAGGGGCGCGCCCGCGTGGGCGAGGCGCTCTCCGCTCGCGAGGCCGAGCTGGCGGTCGCCGAGGAGAACGCGCGGCTCGCGGGGGAGGCCGTGGATGTCACAGCCGTCGCGTCGCGGTGGCGCACCGGCTCGCGGCATCCGTTGAGCCTGCTCATGGAGCACATGGGCGACGTCTTCGTGGGCATGGGCTGGGAGATCGCGGAGGGGCCGGAGCTCGAGAACGAGTGGTTCAACTTCGACTCGTTGAACTTCGACGAGGACCACCCGGCACGCGCGATGCAGGACACGTTCTTCATCGACCCCGTCGAATCGCACCTCGTGCTGCGCACCCACACGAGCCCGGTGCAGATCCGGTCGCTGCTCACGCGCGACCTGCCCGTCTACGTCGTGGCGCCCGGGCGCGTCTTCCGCACCGACGAGCTCGACGCGACGCACACGCCCGTGTTCCACCAGATCGAGGGCATCGCCATCGACAAGGGCCTCACGATGGCGCACCTGCGGGGCACGCTGGAGCACCTCGCGCGGGCGATGTTCGGCGCCGAGGCGCAGATCCGGCTGCGACCCAACTACTTCCCGTTCACCGAGCCGAGTGCCGAGATGGACGTGTGGCAGCCGAACGCCAAGGGCGGCGCGCGCTGGGTGGAGTGGGGCGGCTGCGGCATGGTCAACCGCAACGTGCTGCGGGCAGCGGGCATCGACCCCGACGAGTACCAGGGCTTCGCGTTCGGCATGGGCATCGAGCGCACCCTGCAGTTCCGCAACGACATGAACGATATGCGCGACATGGTCGAGGGCGATATCCGCTTCTCCCAGCAGTTCGGAATGGTGGTCTGATGCGCGTCCCGATCAGCTGGCTCCGCGAGTTCGTCGACATCCCCGCGGATGTCACCTTCGAGCAGGTGCACGCCGCTCTCGTGAAGGTCGGCTTCGAGGAGGAGGACGTCCACTCGTTCGACGTCACGGGCCCCATCGTCGTGGGCAAGGTCCTCGAGTTCACGCCCGAGCCGCAGGCGAACGGCAAGACCATCAACTGGGTGCAGGTCGATGTCGGTGAGGATGCCCCTCGCGGCATCGTGTGCGGTGCGCACAACTTCGCCGTGGGCGACAAGGTGGTGGTGACCCTTCCGGGCGCCGTGCTGCCCGGCCCGTTCCCGATCGCGGCGCGCAAGACGTACGGCCACGTCTCCGACGGGATGATGGCGTCGACCCGCGAGCTCGGCCTCGGCGAGGAGCACGACGGCATCCTGCTCTTGAAGAACCTCGGCCTCGACCCCGAGGTGGGCACCGACGCGATCCCGCTGCTCGGCCTCGACGACTTCGCCGTGGAGATCAACGTCACCCCCGACCGCGGCTACGCGTTCTCCATCCGGGGCGTGGCGCGCGAGTACGCCCACTCGACCGGTGCGGCCTTCCGCGATCCCGCGTCGCTCGTGACTCCCGTCTCGGTCTCGGGCTTCCCGGTGACGATCAACGACGAGGCCCCCATCCGTGGACGGATCGGCGTGAGCGTCTTCATGGCGCGCGTGGTGCGCGGCATCGACCCGACCCGCCCCACGCCGTCGTGGATGGCATCGCGGCTGCGGCTGGCGGGCATCCGGTCGATCTCGCTCGTCGTCGACATCAGCAACTACGTCATGCTCGAACTCGGGCAGCCCAACCACACCTACGACTTCGACAAGCTCTCGGGCGGCTTCACGATCCGTCGCGCGCGGGCGGGGGAGACCTTCGAGACGCTCGACGCGCAGGTGCGCACGCTCAGCCCCGAGGATCTGCTCATCGACGACGAGAACGGCCCCGTGGGCCTCGCCGGTGTCATGGGGGGAGCGGCGACCGAGATCAGCGACACGACGACGAACGTGCTCGTCGAGGCCGCCAACTGGGATCCGATCACGATCGCCCGCACGGCCCGCCGCCACAAGCTGTGGAGCGAGGCCGCGCGCCGCTACGAGCGCGGGGTGGATCCGCAGGTCGCCGGCGCGGGAGTGGCACGCGTCGTCCAGCTGCTCGAGGAGCTGGGCGGCGGCACCGCCGATGACCTGGGCGCGACGATCGACAACTCGGTCGCGCCGTCGCCCATCGACCTGCCCGACGGATACGTCGCCAAGATCATCGGCGTCGAGTTCTCGGCTGACGAGGTCACCGAGTCGCTCACCGAGATCGGCACGACCGTCGTCGCGACCGAGGGCGGCTGGTCCGTGACTCCGCCCACCTGGCGCCCCGACCTCACCGACAAGGCGACCCTCGCCGAGGAAGTTGCCCGCATCGTCGGCTACGACCGCATCCCGTCGGTGCTGCCCGTCGCCCCGCCCGGCCGCGGACTCACCCGCGAGCAGCGCCTGCGCCGGCTCGCCTCGAGCTCGCTCGCGGCAGGCGGACTCACCGAGGTGCTCTCCTACCCGTTCGTGTCGCAGGCCTCGAACGACCTGTTCGGCTCGCCGACGGCCGGTGGGGTGCCCGCGATCACGCTCGCAAACGCCCTCGACCCGGATGCCGCGTGGCTGCGCACCTCGCTGCTGCCGGGTCTCATCGCCACGGCGCGACGCAACCTCTCGCGCGGGCTCACCGACCTCGCGCTGTTCGAGGTCGGGACGGTCTTCCTGCCCGAGGCAGGTACTGCGTATGGCAGCGGTCCGCTGCCCGCGGGTGACGCGCGTCCGTCCGACGAGGTGCTCTCCGCGCTCCGCGCGAGCATCCCGCCGCAGCCGTGGCACGTCGGTGCGCTGTTCCTCGGCGACGCCGTGGCCAAGCAGCCCGGTCAGTCCGCCGTCGCGAACGGGCTCGCCGACGCCCTCGGTGCCGCACAGCACCTGGCCACCGTGCTCGCGTCGCCGATCACGGTCGCGACGGGAACGCATCAGGCGATGCATCCGGGCCGCACGGCGGAGCTGCGCGCGGGCGACCGCGTCGTCGGCTACGCCGGGGAGCTGCTGCCGTCACTGGCCGCCGAGCTGGACCTCCCGCGCGTCGTCGCGGTGCTCGAGCTCGATCTCGACGCCCTCATCGCGCTCTCGATCACCGA
Source organism: uncultured Actinomycetes bacterium (assembly GCA_903920435.1). Lineage (GTDB taxonomy): Bacteria > Actinomycetota > Actinomycetes > Actinomycetales > Microbacteriaceae > Rhodoglobus. The sequence goes on along the minus strand of CAIXMB010000199.1, from coordinate 12,370 downwards.
CGTGACGACGGCGCCCATCCTCGCGCTGCCGGCGGCGACGCAGGATGTCTCGCTCGTCGTCTCGAACGAGGTGCGCGCGGGTGACCTGCGCGCGCTGCTCGTGGAGGGCGCCGGGGAGCTGCTCGAGCACGTCACCCTCGTCGACGACTACCGCGGCCCCGGAGTGCCCGACGGCAGCAAGTCGCTCACGTTCGCGCTGCGCTTCCGCGCCGCCGACCGCACGCTCACCCAGGCGGAGGCGACGGAGGCGAAGAACGCCGCGGTCGCGCTCGCCACGGCGCGCGTGGGGGCGGTTCTGCGCGAGTAGGTATCGCGGAACAACGATGCCCCGCCCGCCCGAGGGCGTGACGGGGCATCCGCGTGTGCGACCTCTACTTCTTGCCGCCGCCGAGGAGGCCGCCGAGCACGCTGCCGATGACCTCCTGGCCGCCGGCGCTGCCGAGCAGGCCGCCGAGCAGGTCGCCGATGCCGCCGGACGACGCGGCGGGCGCCTCCTCCTTGGCGGCGGGCGTCTCGGTCTTCTGGCCGAGGAACTGCGAGGCGATGAACGAGATCACGATGGGCGCGATGATCGGCAGGAGCTTGGCGATGAGCTCCTTGGTGACGTCGCCCTTGCTCGTGTCGGCGACGGCCGCGACCACGTCGTTCTTCTTGGCGCCGAAGACGTTGTTGACGATCTTCTCGCCGTCGGAGGTGTCGATGTCCTTGACGGCGACCTTCTTGCCCGAGCTGGAGGTGGTGGCGTGCTTGCTGAGGGCCTTCTCGAGCGACTTGGCCCCGCCGGAGTCCTTGGCGTTGGCGGCCATGCCACCGATGATCGCCGGGATCGCCTGCTTGACCGCGGCCTCGGCCACGTCCTCGGGCACGCCGAGCTGCTTGGCGATGTCGCCGACGGGGATCAGGTCGAGCAGTCCATCGAAATCTGACATGGGGTTTCTCCTTGTGTCACGGGGAGCTCGCTCCGAGCATCCGCCACAAGGCTAGCGATTCGCGGGGATACGCGGGAGTGCACTACTGTCGGTGACGTGACCACGCTCCGCACCAACGACAGCCTCGTGCTGAACGCTGGCCTGCGCCGCCGGTCCGACGAGCGACGATAGGCGACGTTTCGCGCCACGACCGACACACGGTCGCGTGAGCCGCCGCCGCACGTTCCCCTCGTCCCTCTCTCAATAAGGTTGACCCATGTCCCTTTCCGTCGCCGTGGCTGGTGCCAGCGGCTATGCCGGAGGTGAGGTGCTGCGCCTGCTCAGTGCCCACCCCGAGTTCGAGATCACGACCGTCACGGCGTTCCAGAACGCCGGCCAGCCGCTCATCGCCGCGCAGCCGCACCTGCGCTCGCTCGCCCACCTCCAGCTGCAGCCGACGGATGCCGCGACCCTCGCCGGCCATGACGTCGTGTTCCTCGCCCTGCCCCACGGCAAGTCCGGCGGGGTGACGGGGGACCTCCCCGAGGGCACGCTCGTGATCGACTGCGGCGCCGACCACCGCCTGACGAGCGAGGCCGACTGGGCCCAGTTCTACGGCGGCGACTACTACGGCGCCTGGACCTACGGCCTGCCCGAGCTCGCCCAGCAGCGCGCCGCCCTCGCGGGTGCGACGCGCATCGCGGTGCCCGGATGCAACGTCACGGCGATCACGCTCGCCCTCGCTCCCGGCATCGCCGCGGGCGTCATCGAGTCGGCCGACCTCGTCGCCGTGCTCGCGGTCGGGCCGTCGGGAGCGGGCAAGTCCCTCAAGACCGAGTTGCTCGCGAGCGAGCTGCTCGGTTCGGCGAACGCGTACCAGGTGGGCGGCATCCACCGGCACACGCCCGAGATCCGGCAGAACCTCGAACTCGCCGGCGGCAGCGGCGTGAGCGTGTCGTTCACCCCGGTGCTCGTGCCGATGAGCCGCGGCATCCTCGCCACCTCGACCGCGCGCCTCGCGCCCGGCGTCACGAAGGCCCAGGTGCGCGACGCGTGGGAGGCCGCCTACGCCGACGAGCCGTTCGTGCACGTGCTGCCCGACGGCCAGTTCCCGCGCACGGCTGACACGCTCGGCGCCAACACGTGCCTCATGGGGCGTGCTGTCGACGAGGCCGCCGGCCGCGTCGTGGTGGTCTCGGCGATCGACAACCTCGTCAAGGGGACCGCGGGCGCCGCGATCCAGTCGGCGAACATCGCGCTCGGATTCCCCGAGACGACAGGACTCACGACAGATGGGGTGGCACCGTGAGCGTCACAGCAGCTTCCGGCTTCGACGCGTCAGGCGTCACCGCAGGGCTCAAGGCGAGCGGCGGGCTCGATCTCGCGCTCGTCGTCAACCGCGGGCCGCTGCAGAACGCCGCCGTCGTCTTCACGAGCAACAGGTCGAAGGCCAACCCGATCATCTGGTCGCAGCAGGTCATCGCCGACGGCACGGTGAGTGCCATCGTGCTCAACTCGGGCGGCGCGAACTGCTTCACCGGGGCCCAGGGCTTCCAGGTCACGCACTCGACGGCAGAGGCGGTCGGCGCGGCGCTCGGTGTGAGCGCGGGCGACGTGCTCGTGTGCTCCACGGGGCTCATCGGCGACCAGCTGCCGCTCGACAAGGTGCTCGCCGGGGTTGCGGCCGCGGCATCCGGCCTCGGCGACCACGGCGAGGAGGCGAGCCGCGCGATCATGACCACCGACTCGAAGCCCAAGCGCTCGGTGCGCACCGGCACGGGCGGGTACACGGTCGGTGGCATGGCGAAGGGCGCGGGCATGCTCGCGCCCGGCCTCGCGACGATGCTCGTCGTCATCACCACCGACGTGGTGCTCTCCAGCGCCGAGCTCGACATCGCCCTGCGCAGGGCCACGCACGTGAGCTTCGACCGCCTCGACTCCGACGGCTGCATGTCGACGAACGACCAGGTCTCCCTCCTCGCGTCCGGTGCCTCCGGTGTCGAGCCCGATTTCGACGACTTCGTCGCGACCCTCACGAGCGTGTGCCTCGATCTCGCCGAGCAACTGCAGGGCGACGCCGAGGGCGCGAGCCACGACATCCGGATCGAGGTCGTGGGCGCCCTCACCGAGGACGACGCCGTGATCGTCGGCCGTTCGGTGGCGCGCAACAACCTGTTCAAGGCCGCCGTGTTCGGCAACGATCCGAACTGGGGTCGCGTGCTCGCGGCGATCGGCACCACGGATGCCGCGTTCGACCCCTACGACGTCGACGTCAGCATGAACGGGGTGCGCGTGTGCCACGCGGGCGCGCCCGACCGCCCGCGCAGCGAGGTGGACATCACGCCACGCCGCGTTGACCTGCTCATCGACCTGCGGGTCGGCACCGAGAGCGCGACGATCCTGACCAACGACCTCACGCACGACTACGTGCACGAGAACTCCGCGTACTCGTCGTAATGGTCAGCCAGGATCAGGCCGCGGCCAAGGCGGCAGTGCTCATCGAGGCACTGCCCTGGCTCAAGCGGTTCCACGACGAGATCATCGTGGTGAAGTTCGGCGGCAACGCCATGATCGACGACGAGCTCAAGCGCGCCTTCGCGGAGGACATGGTCTACCTGCGCTACGCGGGCGTGAAGCCCGTGGTCGTGCACGGCGGGGGACCGCAGATCACCGCGGAGCTCACGCGCCGGGGCATCCCGAGCGAGTTCCGGGGCGGGTACCGGGTCACGACGGCCGAGTCGATGCCGGTCATCCGGCAGGTGCTCAAGGAGCAGGTGGGCGGCGAGCTCGTCGCGCTCATCAACGAGCACGGCGACCTCGGGCGCGGCATCTCCGGCGACGAGCACGGGCTCTTCACGGGCGAGGTGCGCGGCGACCTCGGGCTCGTGGGCGACGTAACGGCCGTCGACCCTGACGGCGTTCTCCGGATACTGGGAGACGGGCACATCCCCGTGGTGTCGACCGTGGCCAATGGCCCAGACAGCTGGCTCAACGTCAACGCCGACCGCGCCGCGGCCGCGCTCGCGGTGGCGCTCGGGGCCGCGAAGCTCGTGATCCTCACCGACGTGGCCGGCCTCTACAGCGATTGGCCAGACCGCGACTCGCTCGTGAGCGTCATCACCACCGCCGAGCTCGAGCAGCTACTGCCGAGCCTCGAGTCGGGCATGATCCCCAAGATGGCAGCGTGCCTCGAGGCGGTGGCCGGGGGAGTGCCCAAGGCCGCCATCATCGACGGCCGCGAGAAGCACTCAATCCTGCTCGAGGTCTTCACCCAGAGCGGTATCGGCACGGAGGTAGTACCCGCATGACACATTCGACAGGCTCAGTGCAGGCGTGGCAAGAGGATTATCAGAACAAGATCATGAAGTCCGCGGCCCTGCCGAGCGCCGAGCTCGTGCGCGGCGAGGGCGCCCGCGTGTGGGACTCCGAGGGCAACAAGTACCTCGATTTCCTCGGCGGCATCGCCGTGCTCTCGCTCGGTCACGCGCACCCGGTGCTCGTGAAGGCGGTCAGCGAGCAGATCGCGACCCTCGGCCACGTCTCCAACTACTTCGCGACGCCTCCGCAGCTCGAGCTCGCCGCGCGCCTGCTGCGCCTCACCGGCGGCGACCGGGTGTACTTCTGCAACTCGGGCGCCGAGGCGATCGAGGCGGGTATCAAACTCGCGCGCCGCACCGGGCGCCCGCGCATCCTCGCTCTGCAGAACAGCTTCCACGGGCGCACTATGGGCTCGCTCTCGCTCACCGGCAAGCCTGCGCTGCGCGAGCCGTTCGAGCCGCTGCTGCCGAACGTCGAGCACATCGACTCGACGATCGCGGCCCTCGAGGCGGCGATCGGGCCGGATGTCTCCGCCCTCTTCGTCGAGCCGATCAAGGGTGAGGCGGGTGTCATCGACCTGCCGGAGGGCTACCTCGCTGCCGCACGGGAGATCACCGCGAAGCACGGCGTGCTGCTCATCCTCGACGAGATCCAGACGGGCGCCGGGCGCACCGGCTCCTGGTTCGCCTTCCAGAAGACGGGCATCGTGCCCGACGCGATCGCGCTCGCCAAGGGCATCGGCGGGGGAGTGCCCATCGGCGCACTCGTCGCTTACGGTGCGGCCGCCGACCTGCTCGTCGCCGGCCAGCACGGCAGCACGTACGGCGGCAACCCGCTCGTGACCGCGGCGGCGAACGCCGTCCTGGGCGAGATCGAATCAGCGGGCCTCGTCGCCAATGCGGCCGAGCGCGGCGGCCAGATCCGTGCAGCACTCGCGGGCCTCCCACTCGTGGACGAGATCCGCGGCCAGGGGCTGCTGATCGGCGTGGGGCTGGCGAAGCCCGTCGCCCCCGCGGTGGTTGCCTCGGCGGCGAGCCTCGGGCTCATCGTCAACGCGCCCAACGACACGAGCATCCGTCTCGCACCGGCGCTGATCATCACCGAGGCGGATGTCGCCGAGTTCATCGAGAAGTTCACCAAGGCTCTGGAGGCCAACGCATGACCCGCCACTTCCTGCGCGACGACGACCTGACCCAGGCCGAGCAGACCGCGATCCTCGACCTCGCCGAGCAGATCAAGGCCGACCGCTGGGGCCGCACGCCCCTCGCCGGCCCGCAGACGGTCGCCGTGATCTTCGACAAGTCGTCGACTCGCACTCGTGTCTCGTTCGCGGTCGGCATCGCCGACCTCGGCGGCCAGCCGCTCATCATCTCCACGGCCAACAGCCAGCTCGGCGGCAAGGAGAGCCCGTCCGACACCGCGCGCGTGCTCGAGCGCCAGGTCGCCGCGATCGTCTGGCGCACCTACGCCCAGTCCGGCCTCGTCGAGATGGCAGCCGACACCACCGTGCCGGTGATCAACGCGCTGAGCGACGAGTTCCACCCGTGCCAGCTGCTCGCCGACCTGCTCACCATCCGCGAGCACAAGGGCACGCTCGCGGGTCTCACCGTCACCTTCCTCGGCGACGGCGCGGACAACATGGTGCACTCGTACCTGCTGGCGGGCGCGACCGCCGGCATGCACGTGCGCGTCGCCTGCCCCGCCGACTACATGCCCGACGAGCGGGTCGTCGCCGACGCCGACGCGATCGCCGTGCAGACCGGGGGGTCGGTCACGATCTACACCGATCCGCTCGAGGCGGTCGCGGGTGCCGACGTGGTCGTCACCGACACGTGGGTGTCGATGGGCAAGGAGGACGAGAAGGCTGCGCGCGTGGCATCCCTCTCGTCGTACAAGGTCGACGCCGACATGATGGCGCTCGCGAAGCCCGACGCGATCTTCCTGCACTGCCTGCCCGCAGACCGCGGCTACGAGGTCACGAGCGAGGTCATCGACGGACCGCAGAGTGTCATCTGGGATGAGGCGGAGAACCGCCTGCACGCCCAGAAGGCCCTCATGGTGTGGTTGCTGGAGAATAGCTAGATGGCGAAGACGGGTGAGGGATCTCTGTGGGGAGCCAGGTTCGCGAGCGGACCCTCTCCTGAGCTCGCCGCGCTGAGCCGGTCCACGCACTTCGACTGGCAGCTCGCGCCCTACGACATCGCGGGGTCGCACGCGCACGCCGCAGCGCTCGCCGCCGCGGGCTACCTCGACGGCGAGCAGGAAGCCGCGATGCACGCGGGCCTCGACGAACTGCTGCGCCGGGTCACGTCGGGCGAGCTCATCGCCCAGCCCGCCGACGAGGACGTGCACGGCGCCCTCGAGGCAGCACTCCTGACGATCGTCGGTGCCGACCTCGGCGGCCGGCTGCGCGCGGGGCGCAGCCGCAACGACCAGCTCGCCACGCTCATCCGGATGTACCTGCTCGACCACTCCGCGGTGATCGGCGACCTCGTGGTCGATCTGATCGACGCCCTCGCCGCACAGGCCGAGAAGCACGCCACCGCGATCATGCCGGGGCGGACCCACCTGCAGCACGCCCAGCCCGTGCTCCTGGCCCACCACCTGCTCGCTCACGCCTGGCCCCTCGTACGCGCGCTCGAGCGGCTGCGCGACTGGCGCGTGCGCGCCTCGACGAGCCCGTACGGCGCGGGCGCGCTCGCGGGCAGCTCCCTGGGTCTCGACCCCGCCCTGGTGGCCGCGGCGCTCGGCCTCAGCGGGCCGACCGAGAATTCGATAGACGCGACGGCGAGCCGCGATGTCGTCGCGGAGTTCGCCTTCATCGCCGCGCAGCTCGGCATCGACGTCTCCCGGCTCGCCGAGGAGCTCATCATCTGGAACACGCGCGAGTTCGGCTTCGTGCGCCTCGACGACGGCTACTCGACGGGCTCGTCGATCATGCCCCAGAAGAAGAACCCCGACATCGCCGAGCTCGCCCGTGGCAAGTCGGGCCGGCTCATCGGCAACCTGACCGGCCTGCTCGCGACGCTCAAGGGCCTTCCGCTGGCCTACAACCGGGATTTGCAGGAGGACAAGGAGCCGGTCTTCGACTCGGTCGAGACCCTCGAAGTGCTGCTGCCCGCGTTCACGGGGATGGTGAGCACACTCACCTTCGACACTGCTCGCATGGCCGAGCTGGCACCGCAGGGCTTCTCGCTCGCGACCGATGTCGCCGACTGGCTCGTGCGCCAGCGGGTCCCGTTCCGCGAGGCCCACGAGATCAGCGGTTCCCTCGTGCGATTCTGCGAGGAGAACGGCCTCGACCTCGACGCGCCCACCGATGAGCAGTACCTCGCGATCTCGCCGCACCTCACGCCCGGCGTGCGGGCCGTCCTCACGATCGAGGGCTCCGTGGCGAGCCGCAACGGCGTTGGCGGCACGGCTCCCGATCGGGTGGCCGAGCAGCGGGCAGCACTTGTCGCGCGCGTGCGCGACCTCACCAGGAGGAGTACCGAATGACGTTGCAGAACGACCAGGATCCGGGCTGGTGGCGCCGCGGGATGACCCGCCGCGGCATGACCATCCTCGTGGTGGTGTGCTCGGCGCTCATCGTCGCGGGGCTGATCTTCGTGTTCGTGAGCGGGATCCCGCTGTTCTAGAGCTCCTGGAACGCCCGTCGACGGAGGTCGCCCCGCTGCTGCTGGGCGGCCTGCTGCGGGTGGACGGCGTCACGCTGCGCATCACCGAGGTCGAGGCGTACCTGGGCGAGATCGACCCCGGTTCCCACGCGTTCCGCGGGCCGGGTAAGCGCAACGCCGTCATGTACGGCCCGCCCGGGCACGTCTACACGTACTTCACCTACGGCATGCACGTGTGCGCGAACGTGGTGTGCTCGCCCGATGGAATCGCGACTGCGGTGCTGCTGCGTGCCGGTGAGATCGTCGAGGGCACGGATGCCGCGCGCCGCCGCCGCACGACCAGCCGCACCGACACCGACCTCGCGCGCGGCCCCGCCCGGCTGTGCGTGGCTCTCGGCATCACGCTCGCCGATGGGGGAGCGAGCCTCGACGGCCCGCGCTTCCACCTCGAGCTGCCCGCGTCGCCGACGCCGCACGCGACCGGTCCGCGCACGGGGGTGTCGGGGGCAGGCGGCACCGACCAGTACCCGTGGCGATTCTGGATCCCGGGCGACCCGACGGTCTCGCCCTACAAGCCGGCGGTGGCGAAGAAGCGCAGCTAGCTCGCGATGATGGCGGCGGCGACGCACGCGCCGGCCCAGCACAGGCTCGTGAGCGTTCCGATGATGAAGCGCTCGCGCGCGCGGCTGTCGTCGAGTTCGGAGAATCGACCGAGCCCCTTGATGGCGATGATGAGGGCGACCGCGGCGGCCTGACCCGCGATGACCGCGCCGATCAGGGCGAACCGCTCGAGGTAGCCGATCGTCGCGCCGCCGCGGAGGATCTCGCGGCCGTGCGGGGCGTCGTCATCGACCACGATGCCGCCGTGGTCGCCCAGCTCGACGCCGCCCTGGGCGAAGCGCAGCACGAGCGCGACCACGGGGCTGCCGCCGAGCACGCCGATGGCGCTGAACACGATCCCGATGGCCACCGCCGCCCACGTGGGCTGCCCGGCGGGCGGCACCGCGACCGAGGCCACCACGGCGGCAGCGACCACTACGGCGGAGCCGATGACGAGCCAGTGCCGCCTGGCGCCCTGCGCGAGGATCGCGAAGACCAGGCCGACGACTGCCACTGCGATCATGATGATGCTCATCACCCCTCCTCCTGCCCATTCTCGTCGGTGTCGGCGTCGAGGCGCGAGAGCACGCTCGCGAGTGCGGGCAGGGCAGCGAGCTCCGTGCGGATCGCCGCGGTCCGCGCACGCTGGCTCGCCGCTTGCGGGCTGATGCCGAGCACCTGTGCCGCCGCGGTCTGCGTGAGGCCGCTCGCGACGAGGTCGAACAGCTCCCACCCCTCGGGCGTGCGTCGCGAACGGATGAGCAGCAGCAACTCGATGAGCGCCTCCGCGGCGGGGGCATTGCGGGGCGACTCGCTCTCGAGCGCGAAGTGCAGCTGCGCGCCCTTCGCGCGATCGACCGCGGCGCGTGCCGCGATGAAGCCGGCCCCGCTCGCCTCCCGCGTGTGGGCGGGCAGGGGAGTGCGGACATGCCCGACGCCGCACCCGACGCTCCACGTGCCCGTTCGAGTGAGGTCGGCGATGATCGCGAGAGCGGTCATCGGGTCCGCGGCGAGGGCCTGGATCTCGTCCCCGGCATTCCGGTCGACGGGCAGGGCGATCCGCTCGCCGTACCGCGTGTTGAGGGCGGTCACGGCAGGGCCGGCCAGGTCGTCGCGGTGACGACTGTCGATCTGATCAGCGGTAATGATGAACATAGGTTCCTCAAGTTTGGAGACGCAAGTCGATTGCAATCAAGTCTATAGGCGCAAGTTTGGGTTGATCAAGCTTAGAAACGCAAGTGCGTTGATCCGCGCGACCGGACCGGCAATGCTAGTCCCATGGCCTTCGTAGAGCACTTCGAGATCCCGTCCAGCGACATCAAGCGCGCCCAGGCGTTCTACAAGCAGGTGCTCGATTTCGGCTACGAGCCGTGGGGCGACGACATGGGCATGCTCCTGCAGCCGCAGGAGAAGGGCATCAACGGCGACCTGCACGTCGAGGGCGTGCTCTCGCACCCCACTGTGGTGTTCACCGTCGACAACATCGAGGAGACCGTCGCCAAGGCGGTGGCCAACGGCGGCTCGCAGCTGGGCGAGATCCAGCCGCTCGACGAGAACTCCCGCTGGGTCTACATCAAAGACAGCGAGGGCAATGTGATCGGGCTGTTCGACAAGACCGAGTAGGGCTCCCCGCTCCGCTACGGTTTAACCCGTGTCAGCCCCCGCATCGGAATCCCTCAGCAACCAGCGCAACGACGACTCCTTCCCCAGCATCTGGGAGGAGCTCAACTGGCGCGGTCTCGTGCACGTATCGACGAACCCCGAGGAACTCAGTGCGCTCCTGGCGGGCCCGCCCATCACCTACTACTGCGGCTTCGACCCCACGGCGCCGAGCCTGCACCTCGGCAACCTCGTGCAACTGCTCCTCATGCGCCGACTCCAGCTGGCCGGCCACCGCCCGCTCGGACTCGTCGGTGGGTCGACCGGCCTCATCGGCGACCCGAAACCGACGGCCGAGCGCACACTCAACGAGGCGTCGGTCGTCGCGGAATGGGTCGGCTACCTGCAGGCACAGGTCGCCAAGTTCCTGAGTTTCGACGGCGACAACGCCGCCAAGCTCGTCAACAACCTCGACTGGACGGCGCCCATGAGCGCCATCGACTTCCTGCGCGACATCGGCAAGCACTACCGCGTGGGCACCATGATCAAGAAAGACGCGGTGAGCACGCGCCTCAACTCCGACGAGGGCATCAGCTACACCGAGTTCAGCTACCAGATACTGCAGGGCCTCGACTTCCGCCAGCTGTACCTCGAGTACGGATGCCTCCTCCAAACGGGCGGCAGCGACCAGTGGGGCAACCTCACGAGCGGCGTCGATCTCGTCAAGCGGGCGGAGGGGGCATCCGTTCACGCGATCGGAACGCCGCTCGTCACCAACTCCGACGGCCGCAAGTTCGGCAAGAGCGAGGGCAACGCGATCTGGCTCGACCCCGCGCTCACGAGCCCGTACGCGATGTACCAGTTCTGGCTCAATACCGATGACGCCGACGTCGTCGACCGACTCAAGGTGTTCACCTTCCTCAGCCGGGACGAGATCGAGCGCATCGGGGAGGCGCACTCCGCCGAGCCGTTCAAGCGCGAGGGGCAGAAGATCGTCGCGCGCATCGTCACCACGCTCGTGCACGGCGAGGCCGCGACCGAGGCCGCGATCGCCGCGGCCGACGCCCTCTTCGGCCAGGGCGACCTCGCGGCACTCGATGCCGCGACGCTCGAGTCGGCATTGCGCGAACTGCCCAACACGACGACCATGCCGACGAGCTCGATCGCCCAGCTCCTGGTCGACACCGGCCTGAGCCCCAGCCTGGGGGCGGCGCGGCGCTCGATCGCCGAGGGCGGGGTCTACCTCAACAACGCGCGGGTCGAGGACGAGGCATCCGTGCTCGATGCGGGCGCGCTTATTGGCGGAATGGCCGTGCTGCGACGGGGGAAGAAGACGCTCGCCGGCGTCTTTGTCGAATAGCGTTCACGTGCGACACGCCCGGGATTCGCTGAAATTTGCCAGCCGTTCACGTCGCACGTAAAGTTCTTACTTGTCACCCCAAAGGTGCGGAAAGTTCGGAACGAAGTGCTTGCAAAGGCACCGTTCAACTAGCCGGCCTCAAGAGGGACCAAATCCTAAGTCAAATAGCAACCGCGCTGATGAGCCTCGCTCTTGCGGCAAGTTGTCTTCAGATCTTAGGATGAGTAACCCACCTCGTAGAGCTGGTCACTCGATAGGAACGGGCAGAAATGCTCGGGCCGGTCGATTTGACAAGAGCCGCGAAGGTGCTAAGTTAGACAAGTTGCCCTGCGCGAGAGCGGGAGGGTAGCACACAGACTTCTTTGTCTGAAACAAAAGGCAAGAGCCCTGAGACAACACGCCGAAAGGCTGAGTTTCTTGCGCGTCCGATCCTTGAGAACTCAACAGCGTGCACAATGTCAAATGCCAAAAACCCGTGCCTACTTCGGTAGGTTCGGATTCCTTTGGAAAAGATATAAACAACAAAGCAAGTCAGTATTGATTTGTTCTGTCAGTTTCAAACTTGTCACCTCGACATCCCATTCCGGATGCGGGTGGCGCTAGATGTGCCGAGCAGCTTGCTGCTCGAGCAATCAAACATTTATGGAGAGTTTGATCCTGGCTCAGGATGAACGCTGGCGGCGTGCTTAACACATGCAAGTCGAACGGTGAAAGAGGAGCTTGCTCCTCTGGATCAGTGGCGAACGGGTGAGTAACACGTGAGTAACCTGCCCCAGACTCTGGGATAAGCACTGGAAACGGTGTCTAATACCGGATACGAGCTTCAGCCGCATGGCTAGGAGCTGGAAAGAATTTCGGTCTGGGATGGACTCGCGGCCTATCAGCTAGTTGGTGAGGTAATGGCTCACCAAGGCGACGACGGGTAGCCGGCCTGAGAGGGTGACCGGCCACACTGGGACTGAGACACG
>CAIXMB010000198.1 GCA_903920435.1 uncultured Actinomycetes bacterium | reverse complement strand
GGCGCGCGCGGCGAGGGCGGCGGTCATGCCGCCAGCCCCTGATCCGATCACGAGCACGTCGACGTGCTCGTCGAACTCCCCAGTGGCGCTCACGGAGCCTCCATCCACTCGATCACGAGGCTCACCACGGCATCGGGCCGCTCGAGCTGCGGGCAGTGCCCTGCGCCCTCGACAACCGTCGAGCTCGAGCCCGGGATCTGCTCGGCGAGCGCTGCCGCCCAGCCGTGCGGCTTGAGCTTGTCGCCGGCACCCTCGACGAGCAGGGTGGGCACGGCGATGCGGCCGTAGGGGACCTCTGAGCCGGCACCGGCCGACTGGTACCCGGGCCGACGGAACCTCGCCGCGGCGACCGACTCCCACGCCCCGGGCCGCACGCTCGAGTCGTAGCGCCGCTGCACGTAGGCGTCGTCGGCCGGCACCGACGGGTCGAGGAAGAGCGCGCGCACGATGCGCCGCATCCCCTCGAAGGTCGCGTCGTACTCGAAGAGCGCGGTCGAGTGCTCGTTCTGCAGGATCTCGCCGCCACCGCACATCGCGACCATGCGGCGCACGGGCAGGATCGGAGACTCCGAAGCGGCGTCGACCAGCAGCATCACCGCGCCCATCGAGTTGCCGACAAAGTCTGCCTTGACGATGCCGAGGTGCGCGCACAGCGCGGCGACCTGGCGCAGTCGGATGCCGCGGCCGTCCACGAAGTCGACGACCTTGGCCGACTCGCCGAACCCGAGGATGTCGGGCGCGATGACGCGGTGCGTGCGCGCGAGCGAGTCGATGACGCGCTCCCAGCCGAGTTCGGCGCTCGCGCCGAACTCGCCGCCGTGCAGCAGCACGAGCGGGTCGCCCGACCCCGCCTCGAGGTAGCTCGTCTCGAGCCCGTCGACCGTGGCCGACCTGCGCATCCAGCTCATTCGGCCACCGGCGCGCCCAGGTAGCTCTCGCGCAGCGTGTCCCACGAGCCGAGCTTCGAGACCTCGGTGTCGATGGTGATGCGGCCGTGGTCGAGCACCGCCACGCGGTCGGCGACCGCGAGGGAGTGGTCGATGAGCTGCTCGACGAGCAGCACGCACAGGCCGTCGCGAGTGAGGGAGGCGATCTCGCCGAACACCTCCTCCACGATCGAGGGCGCGAGGCCCGCGGAGGGCTCGTCGAGCATGAGCACCGTAGGCTGCGGCATCAGCGCCTGCGCGATCGCGAGCATCTGCTGCTGGCCGCCGCTCAGGGCTGAGGCGAGTTGGTGCCGCTTGTCCTTGAGGATCGGGAAGCGCTCATACGCTCTCACGATCCCCTCGTCGATGGCGCCGCGCTTGCGCCGCACCGTGTAGCCGCCGAGCTTGAGGTTCTCCTCGACGGTACGGGCGCGGAACACGCGCTTGCCCTCCTGCACGAGCCCGAGCCCCGACTTGATGCGCGAGACCGTACTGCCGCGCTGCGGAACGCCGTGCAGCGACACCTCTCCCCCGAGGGCCGGCAGCAGCCCCGCGATGGTCGAGAGGGTCGTGGTCTTGCCCGCGCCGTTGCGGCCGAGGAGCACGGTGAGCTCCCCCGAGCGGCACGTGAGCGAGAGGCCGCGCACGATCTTCAGCTGGCCGTAGCCCGCCACGAGATCGGTGATGACGAGTGCGTCGGTCATTACTTCTTCTCCTCTGCTGCCTCGGCGCGCTCGCGCGCCGCTTTGCCCAGATAGCTCTCGATGACTGCCGGATCGTTGCGCACCTCCGCAGGCGTTCCGCCCGCGATCATCCCGCCGAGGTGCAGCACGTCGATGCGGTCGGAGATGCGCATGACCAACTCGAAGTTGTGCTCGACGATGACGATCGTGGCTCCCGCATCCCGCAACCGCCGAATGACGACGGCGAGCGCCTCGACCTCCTGCTCGTCGAGACCGGAGGCCGGCTCGTCCAGCAGCAGGAGAGCAGGTTCGGATGCCAGCGCTCGCGCCACCTCGAGAACCCTGCGGGTGCCGAGCGGCAGCTCATCAGCTTGGCGGTCGGCGTACTCGACGATTCCCATCACCGACAGCAACTGGATCGCGGCCTCGCGGTCGCGGCGCATCGCACGCCGTGTGCCCGGGAGGGTGAGCATCCCGGAGATCACCGAGGTGGGCTCGGTGCGGAACCGCGCGCTCTCGACAACCTCGGCGACGGTGAGGCCCTGGGGAATCTGCGGCGTCTGGAAGGTGCGCGAGATGCCGGAGCGGGAGGCCTGGTGCGCCTTGAGCCCCGTGATGTCGCGGTCACCCAGCATCACCGTGCCCTCCTCGGGCTTGAGGAACCCGCTGATGACGTTGAGGAGCGTCGTCTTGCCCGAGCCGTTGGGGCCGATGAGGGCGGTGACCCGGCCCGGCCGCGCTTCGAGATCCACGCCGGCGAGGGCGACGTTGCCGCCGAACCGCTTGACGATGCCCACGCCCTTGAGCGTCTTGCCGTCGATCGCGGGAAGGGGTGGCGGCGATTCCAGCGCCGCGAGCACGTCGGGCATGAGGTCGTCCTTGAGGAACCGCGAGTGGATGAGCCGCGTGAGCAGCCCGGCGACGCCGCCGGCGAAGAACAGCCCGCCCACGATGAGGAGAAGGCCGAAGAACGGCAGCGACCAGTCCTGCAGCGCTGAGGCGCGGAGCGGGCCGATCACGAGGATCGCCGCACCGAACGCCGCACCGTAGATGCTCGCCGAGCCGCCGATGATCGACGCCGCGAGGATCGCGACCGCCATCGAGAACCCGAACGACACATCCGAGACGTAGCCGTCCTGGTAGGCGAACAGGCTTCCGGCGGCCCCGGCGGGAAGTGCGCTGATGACGTACGCGGTGAGCTTGAGCCGCGGGATCGAGTAGCCGAGAGAGCGCGCGAGCACGGGCGACTCGCGCATGACCTTGAGAGCCGTGCCGTGCCGCGACACCACGTAGTTGCGCAGCAGCGCGAAGAACAGGATGGTGATCGCAATGACGAACACGTAGAAGGTCGTGTTGTTCAGCTTCTGGCCGAACAGCGACGGAAGCGGGATTCCGGAGAGCCCCGCCGTGCCGCCGGTGTAGTCGCCGAACAGCGTGACGATGTCGGGCAGCAGCAGCACGAGGAAGAACGTCACCATGCCCAACGACCATGAGCCGAGCCGCAGGCCCGGTCCGCCGGTGAGGAGCCCCACGGCCGCGGCAGCGATCACGGCGATGACCAGGGTGAGCGGGAGGTCGAGTCCCTTGATGGCGAAGTACCCGGCGAAGTAGGCGCCGGCCGCATAGATGGCGGACTGGCCGAGCGCGAGCTCGCCCGCGTAGCCGAAGGCGATGTTGAGTCCGACGACGAGGAGGGCCAGGAGCGCTATCGAGATGACGAGGCGCAGGGTGCCGCGATTGGCGCCCATGAACGGAAGCGCCATGACGACGAGCCCGATGGCGAGGGGGATGATCCAGAACGGGAACCGCTTGTAGGTGCGCATCGACAGCTTCATGATCAGACCGTCCGTCCGGTTGCGCGCCCGAAGACGCCGTTGGGGATGATGAGGAGCACGAGCAGCAGCAGCACGAAGACCGTGATGTTCTGCCACTCACTGCCGAGGAAGCGCGCGGAGAAGACTTCGACGAGCCCCACCACGAAGCCGCCGATCGCCGCTCCCTTGTAACTGCCGAATCCGCCGATCGCCAGGGCGACGAACGCCTTCACCGCGAGCAGGTCTCCAAGATTGAACACGGCGAACGTCTTGGCACCGACGAGCGGGCCGAGGGCCGCCAGCAGTGCACCGGCGAGCACGAACGCGCCGATGGCGAGCCATCCGGCGTTGATGCCACGCAGAGCGCCCGCTTCGCGGTCCTCCGACGTCGCGAGGCTCGCGAGGCCGATCATGGTGCGCTTGGTGATCACGCCCACCGCCACGGCGATGACGATGGCGCCGAGGATGGTGAGCACCTCGACGAACAGCACGCGACCGCCGAGGAGGTCGAGAGGCGCTTGGTCGGAGAAGTAGCTGATGCGGTTCGGCTCGGAACCGAACAACACGAGCGCGAGGCCGGAGAGGAGCGTAGCGACGCCCAGGGTGGTGACGAGTTCGTTGTGCGCACCGCGCCCGCGGAGCCAGCGGATCGCGAGGAACTCCTCGAGCGCTCCTATTACTGCGCCCACCAGCGCGCACAGCAGGATCGTCACCCAGAGGGGGAGGTTCAGCACGCTCCCGGCCTGCAGCGCAACGAACGCACCGATCATCACGAACTGCGCCTGCGCGAAGTTGAAGACCCGCGAGGCGATGTAGACGATGTTGTAGCCCACCGCGACAATCGCGTAGATGGCACCGACGCTCAGACCCGCCCAGATAGTCGTGATCATGCTCTCAGTCCCGGCTTCAGAACGAGGGTCATCATGAGGCTCCTTCCGGGCTACGTTGCCCTTGTTGGTTCATATTGTGCACACGCATGTACCACTAATTGCAAATTATCCTTGACAGGGGTCTCTCCCCGAACTTAGTTTGGTCGCGCCGCGAGCCTTCCGCGAACGGTCGGTCTGCGCTGCTGCAACCGTTGAAGAACACAGCAAGGAGACAGTGTGGTTTCTCGAAAACTAGTCGGGGGCGCCCTCGCGCTGACCCTGGCGCTGGCCGGATGCTCCGCCAGCACGACACCCGAAGCAAGCCCCTCGGGGGCTCCCGCTCTTGACGGAACCTTCACCGTGTACGCCAGCCTCGGCGTGACCGGAGCGCTTTCGGGGATCGCCGGGGCGAACGTCGACGCGCTCAACGCGGCGGCCGCCGCCATCAACGAGGCCGGCGGCATCAACGGCGCAGAGGTGAAGATCGTCGTCGGCGACGATGGCGCAGACCCCACGAAGGCCGCGACACTGCTGCAGGAGCAGCTCGACGCCGGCCCCATCGACTTCGTCGTCGCCGGCAACACCAGCAACGTCGGTCTCGCGATGCTGCCCATCCTGACGCGCGAGGGCATCATCTCCTCGGGCCAGCAGGCAGCGATCAACGACCCCGCCACCTACCCGTACCACTTCGGCTTCCTGATCCCCAACAAGGTGCAGACGGCCGCGATGGTGCTCAAGGTGCAGGACGAGGGGTACAAGAAGGTCGCGATGCTCCACGCCAACGACGCGAACGGCACGGCGGTCGCCGACACGTACCGCACACTGTTCGCGGACGCCGGCATCGACTTCATCGATGAGTCGTTCAACCCGACGGACGTCGACATGACCGCCCAGCTCCAGCGCCTCCAGGCGCAGGACCCGGACGTGCTCATCATGTCGGGCCTCGGCTCGGTTGCGGGCTACATGCTGCAGAGCCGCACGAAGATCGGCTGGGACATCCCGACCCTGGGTCACACCGACCTCGGGACGACCAACCTCGCGGCGATCAGTGGCGAGGCCGACTGGGACAACGTCCAGGTGATGACCTTCGCGGTCATGAACCCCGAGGCCAAGCGCAGCGCCGGCTTCGACCAGCTCGTCGCCGCGCTGAAGGACTCCGGGTCGAAGTTCGACCAGTCGATGGCGCAGTACTCGGTCATGTGGGACATCCTGTGGACCGCGAAGTACGCCTTCGAGAAGGCCGGCAGCTCCGACGCCGACGCCGTCGCGAAGGAGTACGAGAGCATGAACATCAAGGCAACGGATGACGGGCCGTACACGTTCCTGCCCGCCATCAAGTACACGCCGGAGAACCACCAGCTGAACACCACGCCCGAGGAGAGCATGGTCTTCATCAAGCCGGGCCCGTTCGTCGACGGCATAGTGAGCGCGGAGTAGCTCGCAGCGCACGCAGAAGGGGCCGTCGCCGGGAAACCGGCGGCGGCCCCTTCAGCGTTGTCTCAGGAGATCGGGAAGGTCTCGCCTGTCGCCGCGTGGTGGCCGGCGCGGAAGCCGAACACCATCGCCGGGCCGAGCGTTCCGCCCGCGCCGCCGTAGGCCATGCCCATGACGCTCGCCATGGCATTGCCCGCGGCGTACAGGCCGGGGATGGCGTGGCCGTCGACGTGCAGAACCTGGCCGTTGCCGTCGGTCTTCGGGCCGCCCTTCGTGCCCATGGCGCCGACCTCGATGGGCACGGCGTAGTACGGGCCCTGGTCGAGCGGGCCGATCGTGCGGTGCACGCGGTCGGGGGCCTCGGGGTCGCCCCAGTAGCTGTCGTACGCGCTCTCGCCGCGGTGGAACTGCTCGTCCACGCCCGCGGCGGAGGCGGCGTTCCACTCGGCAACGGTGCGCTCGAGGCCGGCGGGGTCGACACCGATCGTCGCCGCGAGCGACGCCAGATCGGCCGACCGGTTGAACCAGTCGAGGGGCTCGCCTCCGGCAGCGACCCCGAGGAATCCGTACCGGTCGAGGTGGCCCTGATCGAACACGAGCCACGCCGGGTTGTTGACGTAGGCGAAGCGGCTCGCGTAGAGCTGGTGGAACGCGCCGCCGATCGAGTTGTAGTCGCCCGCCTCGTTCACGAAACGCCTGCCGTCGCCGTTGACGATGATGCTGCGCGGCCGGGTGCGCTCGAGGCGCACACTGCGGCTGCGCACGTGGCCGTCCATCAGGTCGCCAGGGATCTTGATCACGGGGACCCACCAGGCCTCGCCCATGGTGCCGAGCGCGGCGCCGAGCTCCATGGCCATGCGCAGCGAGTCGCCGGTGTTGTTGGGCGGCGACACGGGCCCGCGCATGGGCCCGCGCAGGAAGGCGCGTACGAGCTCGGGGTCCCACTCGAAGCCGCCCGACGCCAGCACCACGCCGCTGCGGGCCCGGATGACCTCCTCCCCCTGCGCCGTGTCGAACCGTGCCCCGACCACCGCGCCGTCCTCCACGACGAGGTGGCGGGCGCGCCAGCCGGTGAGGGGTTCGATGCCGCGGTCGAGGAGCCCGCGCAGCAGGCTGCCGATGAGTGCCTGGCCGGCCACTGCGACCTCCTCCACGCCGTCGAGGTCGGAGTGCAGGCGCGCCCGGGTCTCGGCGTCGAAGCCGACATTGCTGAAGTCCTTCGGGAACTCGGTGACGCGCTGCGCCCAGTCGCCGAGCTCTGACATCGGGAAGGGCAATGGGCTGAGTGAGCGACCACCGAGCGGCTTGCCTCCCGGATGCTCCGGCTTGTAGTCGAGCAAGCCCGGTGCGACCTCGAACCGCAGAGGGGATTCCGATTCGACGAGCGCGAGCATGGGCGCGCCGCTGCGCACGAACACGTCCACGAGCGCCGGGTCCTGTGTGCCGTTGGAGAGCGACGCGAGGTAGGCCAGCGCGTCCTCGACCGGTAGGTCGATGTTCGCGTCGCGCTCGTGCGCGGGGATCCACGCGATCCCGCCCGAGACCGCGCTCGTGCCGCCGACGGTGGGGGCCCGCTCGGCGACGATGACGCTCGCCCCGCGGGCTGCGGCGGTGAGTGCTGCAGTCATCCCCGCGGCGCCACTGCCGATGACGAGGACGTCGCATTCGAGGTCTGTCATGTGATTCTCCTGTTCCTCTCTTCTTGAGTCATCGCGCGGTGAGCCCGCCGTCGACGACGAGTGTCTGGCCGGTGATGAACGACGCGTCGTCCGAGGCGAGGAACGCGACGGCTGCAGCAATCTCCTCCGCACGGCCCCAGCGGGCCATCGGCACGCGCAGGGTCTCCTCGATGAGCACTCGGCTCGCGGCATCCGTCGCGCGATTGCCCGCCGTCATGGGGGTCTCGATGTAGCCGGGGCAGACCGCGTTGACCCGGATGCCGTCGCGCGCGTGGCGCAGGGCGGCATCCTTGGTCAATCCGACGACGCCGTGCTTGGCGGGGCCGTAGCCCGACGGTCCGATCGAACCGGTGACACCGGCGATCGACGAGATGTTGACGATCGCGCCGCCACCGCCCTCCCGCAGGACCGGCAGTGCCGCCGCCATCGCGCGCCAGGTGCCGAGCAGGAACATGTCGATGTTCCGCTCGAAGTCATCGTCGCGGTCGGTGCTCGTGCGGCCCGCGGAGTTGACCACGACGTCGAGGCGCCCGAAGTGATCGCGGGTCTCGCGCACGCTCGAATCCACGCTGATCCGATCGAGGCTGTCGACCCGGGTGAAGAAGGCGTCTCCGCCAGAGCGCACGATCTGGTCGACCATCTCGACCGCCGCGACCTCATTGATATCGGCGATCGCGACCTTGGCCCCGCTCGCCGCAAGCGCGAGCGCGGTCGCCCGCCCGATCCCGCTCGCCCCGCCCGAGACCCAGGCGGCTTTGCTCGACAAACCGGAGAAGACTGTACTCATGTGAGCTCCTTTGGGCAGCCGTCATGGGATGCCGCGCGACTCCCAAACTATCGATGATTTGCACTATTTGCTACTCTTGTGTGCACAATATGGTGCGGTGCCGCAGAGACGCGCGCCAGATGGAGACGAGTGACGATGCCCGAACCCCGCTACGACCTCGAAGTCGACGTGCTCGTCATCGGTGCGGGCTCTGGCGGGTTCACCGCGGCGTTGACGGCGAACGACCGCGGGCTGCGCACGCTCGTCGTCGAGAAAGCACCCTGGTACGGCGGCACCACGTCGCTCTCCGGCGGAGGGATCTGGGTGCCCGGTGCACGGTCGCAGGTGGCGCAGGGGCACCGGCCCGATCCCGAGGCTACCTTCCGATACCTCAAGACCATCACCGAAGGCGTGGTGCACGACGCGCGACTGCGCGCCTATGTCGAGAGCGCCCCGGAGATGCTCGACTTTCTCGATGACCTCGACCCCGATCTTCAGTTCGTCTGGAAGTCGGGCTACTCGGACTATTACCCGCACCTCGAGGGCGGTTCGGAGCTGGGGAGCACGATCAACATCCCGCCCGTCGACCTCCGCCTGCTGGGCGATGACGCCGACCTCCTGCACCCCCCGCTCGGCCTGACGCCGCGCGGCATGTGGATCGCGCCGAGCGAACTGCCGCACTTCTACCGCCTGCGGCAGACGTGGGCCGGCAAGCGCCTGTTCGTGAAGCTGATCTGGCGGATGGTCAGGGCGCGTCTGACTGGCGAGCGCATCACGACCATCGGTCAGGCCCTCATGGCTCGCCTCATGCTCGCTGTGCGCAAGCGCGACATCGAGCTCTGGCTCTCCTCACCCATGACCTCCCTCATCGTCGTCGACGGTCGCGTTGATGGAGCAGTCGTCGAGCACGAGGGCGCAGCGGTGCGTGTGCGCGCCACCGGCGGCGTGGTCATCGCTGCAGGTGGATTCGATCACAATCCCGAGATGCGCAAGAAGTACCAGCCCACCGCGAGCGCGGCACTGAGCCTCGGTAGCCTCGAGACAACCGGCGACGGGATCACCGCCGCGTTGGCCGTCGGCGCCGCGATCGACACCATGGACAGCGCGTGGTGGTTCCCCGGCGTCGAGCTGACTCCCGGTCGTGTCGCCTTCAGCCTCAATGAACGGATGCTCCCCTCGCAGATCATCGTCAACGGAGCGGGCAGGCGCTGGATCAACGAGGCTTCCCCCTACGAGGACTTCGGGTTCGCGATGATCGCCGGCCACGAAGCGGGAGTCACCCACATCCCCTCCTGGTACATCACCGATGACTGGTCGTGGCGGCGCTACGTGATCTTCGGGCACCTGCCGATGCCCAAGGTGCCGTTCGCCCCGGCCCCCACGGGGCACGCCGTGCCCCAGCGCTGGCTGGACGGCGGCTCGGTGGTCACCGCCGCGAACCTCGACGACTTGGCGGCGCGCATCGGAGTGCCAGCTGATGCACTCAAGGACACGGTCGACCGCTACAACCGTGATGCGGCAGCGGGAACCGACACGGAGTTCCACCGCGGCGAGAACGCGTACGACCGCTACTACGGCGACATCACCCTTCCGAACCCGAGTCTTGCCCCGTTGCACGGCGGCCCGTACTACGCCTTCCGCATGGTGCTCTCCGACATAGGTACGAACGGCGGGATCGTGACCGATGAGAACGCTCGGGCCCTCCGTCCCGACGGGTCGGCGATCGAGGGGCTGTACGTGACCGGCAACTCCGCGTCATCCGTTATGGGTCGCAGCTACGCCGGCGCCGGATCGACGATCGGGCCGTCAATGGCCTTCGGCTATCGCGCCGCCCTCGACATCGCTACAAGAAGGTGATCACGTTCTTCGCCCCGCAGTAGACGCTGGGGAGCGGCGTGGCCCGCGCCTAGACTGTAAGGCTGATGTCTGCCACCGAGCCCACTATCCCCGCGATCGTCTACCCGGAGTCGCTGCCGGTATCCGGGCGACGCGACGACATCAAGGCCGCCATCCGCGAGAACCAGGTCATCATCGTCGCCGGTGCGACCGGCTCCGGCAAGACCACGCAGCTGCCCAAGATGCTGCTCGAGCTCGGTTACGAGAGCATCGGCCACACGCAGCCCCGGCGCATCGCCGCACGCACGATCGCCGAGCGCATCTCGGAGGAGCTGGGGCAGGAGGTGGGCCAGCTCGTCGGCTACCAGGTGCGGTTCACCGACCGGGTCGGCAAGGACACCCGGATCAAGCTCATGACCGACGGGATCCTGCTCAACGAGATCCACCGCGACCGCGATCTGAAGAAGTACGACGCGATCATCATCGACGAGGCGCACGAGCGCAGCCTCACCGTCGACTTCCTGCTCGGCTACCTCAAGCAGCTGCTGCCCCGCCGGCCCGAGCTCAAGGTCATCATCACGTCGGCCACGATCGACCCCGAGAGCTTTTCGAGGCACTTCAACAACGCGCCCATCATCGAGGTCTCCGGGCGCACCTTCCCGGTCGAGATCCGCTACCGGCCGTTGGTCGCCGAGGCTCTCGAAGCGGACGACGAGATGGGCGACGACGCGTCGAGGGCCTCGGCGAGCGTGGACCGCGACTACCTGAAGGGCATCAACGACGCCCTCGACGAACTCGGCCGCGAGGGCAACGGCGATGTGCTCGTGTTCCTCTCCGGGGAGAACGAGATCCGCGATGCGGAGGACGCGATCCGCGGCCGCAACCTCCCGGGCACCGAGGTGCTTCCACTCTACGGCCGCCTGAGCGCGGCCGACCAGCACAAGGTGTTCCAGCCCTCAGCCACCGCGGGAACCCGGCGGCGGATCGTACTGGCGACGAACGTCGCGGAGACGAGCCTGACGGTGCCGGGCATCCGTTACGTCATCGACGCGGGAACCGCCCGTATCTCGCGGTACAGCGTGCGCTCGAAGATCCAGCGCCTGCCCATCGAGGCGATCAGCCAGGCGTCGGCGAACCAGCGGTCGGGGCGCTCCGGGCGCACGAGCGACGGCATCGCGATCCGCCTGTACTCGCAGGAGGACTTCGAGAAGCGGCCCGAGTTCACCGAGCCCGAGATCCTGCGGACCAACCTCGCGGCGGTCATCCTGCAGATGATCTCGCTCGGGCTGGGCGACATCGCGGCGTTCCCGTTCCTGCAGCCGCCGGACTCGCGCGGCATCAAGGACGGCCTCGACCTGCTGCGCGAGCTGCACGCCGTCACCGCCGACAACCGCATCACGACGGTGGGCAAGCAGCTCAGCCAGCTACCCATCGACCCGCGCCTGGCCCGCATGGTCATCGAGTCGAAGAAGCAGGGCACCACTCGCGAGGTGATGGCGATCGTCGCGGGCCTGAGCATTCAGGATCCGCGCGAGCGCCCGCTCGAGAAGCGCCCACAGGCCGACCAGCAGCACGCCCGGTTCGTCGACCCGACGAGCGACTTCCTCACCCTCCTGAACCTCTGGAACTACCTCGAGGAGAAGCAGAAGGAGGTTTCCGGAAACCAGTTCCGCCGGCAGATCAAAGCCGAGTACCTCAACTACCTGCGCGTGCGCGAGTGGCAGGACGTCTACCGCCAGCTCACCCGCATGGCGAAGCAGCTCGGGCTGCATGTGGGCGAGCCGCACGCGAACCCCGACGGCATCCACCGGTCGCTCCTTGCTGGCCTGCTCAGCCAGATCGGCCTGCGCGACCAGGCGAAGAAGGACTACGTGGGGGCCCGGCAGTCGCGCTTCGTGGTGTTCCCCGGCTCCGCGCTCGCGAAGAAGCAGCCCGCCGCGATCATGAGCGCCGAGCTCGTCGAGACCAGCCGCCTCTTCGCACGGATGAACGCCGCCATCGACCCCGCCTGGGCCGAGGTCATCGCGGGCGACCTGGTGAAGCGCACCTACTCCGAGCCGCACTGGGAGAAGAAGCAGGGCTCCGTGGTCGCCTACGAACGGGCGACCCTGTACGGCATCCCGATCATCGTCAAGCGGCGCGTGCAGTTCTCCCGCATCGACCTGCCGTACGCGCGCGAGCTGTTCATCCGGCACGCCCTTGTGGAGGGCGAGAATCTCAACAAGCTCGATCAGCGGGCGTGGGCCTTCGACGCCGCCAACCGCGCACTGCGCGCGGAACTCGCCGAGATCGAGGAGCGCACGCGCCGCCGCGACATCCTCTTCGACGACGAGGCGGTCTTCGAGTTCTACAACCGCCGCATCCCCGCCGAAGTCGCGAGCACCCGCGACTTCGAGGGCTGGTGGAAGAAGGCGCGCGTCGAGACGCCCGACCTGCTCACGATGACCCGCGAGAACCTCATGGACGACTCGGAGGTCGTCGCCGTCGAGGACTCGCTGCCCAGCCAGTGGAAGCAGGGCGACCAGACCCTCGGCCTCACCTACCGGTTCGAGCCGGGCGCGCCCGACGACGGCGTGACGGTCGCCGTGCCGCTGCCCCTCCTCGCCGGGCTGCGCGCCGACGGGTTCGACTGGCAGGTGCCGGGGTTCCGCGAGGAGCTCGTGACCGCGCTCATCAAGGCGCTGCCGAAGCACATCCGCAAGAACGTCGTGCCCGCCGCGGACTGGGCGCGCAAGCTGCTCGCCGCGGCACCGGAGCTCTCCACGGGCTCCATCACCGAGTACCTCGCCCGCGAGATCGCCGCCCAGACCTACACGGCGGTCACCGAGAAGGACTTCGACTGGGATCGCGTGCCGCCGCACCTGCGGGTCACCTTCGCGGTCACGGATGCCCGCGGCAAGACCGTCGCGTCGGGCAAGACCCTCTCGGCGCTGCAGGCGAGCCTCAAGCCCGCCGCGCGCGAGAGCGTCGCCCGTGTCGTCGAAACCCCGGCCGCGTCTGAAGGGCACCGCACGCTGGAGCGCGGAGGCCTCACGCAGTGGGACTTCGAGTCGCTCGACCGGTCGCGCGACGTCAAGCACGGCGGCAACACGATCCGCGCATACCCCGCCCTCGTCGACGAGGGCTCCAGCGCCGCGATCCGGCTCATGAGCACGCCGGAGGACCAGGCCGCCGCCCATCCCGCGGGGGTGCGCCGGCTCCTGCTGCTCGCGATTCCGTCGCCGCTCGGCTACGTGCAGGAGCACCTGACCACGCAGGAGAAGCTCGTGCTCGCGCAGTCGCCGTACCGCACCAACGCCGCGCTCTTCGAGGACTGCATGGTCGCGTGCGTCGACGCGGTGGTGGGCAGCCGCGAGATCTTCACGCGCGCCGAATTCGAGGCGGCGCGCGACGAGGTGTCGTCGACCGTCGTCGACTCGCTCTTCCAGACCGTCGCCCTCGTCTCGCGCATCGTCGCGAAGGGGCGCGACGCCGACAAGGCCATCAAGGGCGCGACGAGCCTCGCCCTCATCGCCCCGCTCGGGGATGCCCGGGCGCAGCTCGAGGCCCTCGTCTACCCGGGCTTCGTCGGGGTCACCGGGCTCGAGCGGCTGCGGCGCCTGCCCGCCTACCTCGACGGCATCGTGCACCGCGTGGCGAAGCTGCCGGAGAATCCGGGGCGCGACCGGGTGTGGATGTCGGAGGTGGAGCTCGCCACGCAGCGTTACCGCGATGCGGGAGGAGAGCTGCCTGCGGGCGCGGAGGCGGCGATCATCCGTGCTCGCTGGATGCTCGAAGAACTGCGGCTGAGCCTGTTCGCACAGCACATCCCGACGGCGGAGCCCGTGAGCCTGCAGCGGATCTCGAAGGTGCTGGCGGGCTGATAGTCCGTATCAGCTATCGTGACGCTGGCCCCCGGTCGACCCCGCTAGCCTGTTATGGGCGCACAGCCGCGCCAGTTCTGCAGAGAGGCCCCGCAGTGCCGCACGCTCCCCGCACAGTTTCCGCCGAGATCGCCCGTTCGTGGCTTCTCGTCGCCGCCACCCGCCCCGACGACTTCGACGCCGCGGAGGCCTCGCGCGCCGACCAGATCATCCTCGACGTCGAGGACGCCGTCGACCCCGCGCTCAAGGGCAAGGCGCGCGACGACGTCGCCGCGTGGCTCGCGGGCGGCGGCAGCGGCTGGGTGCGCATCAACGACCGCACGAGCACGTTCTGGTCGGACGACGTCGACGCCCTCGTCGGCCTCCCCGGACTCCTGGGAGTGATGCTCGCGAAGGCGGAGTCGCCCGCGCACGTCACCGAGACCTTCGACCGCCTGCACGGCCAGACCCCCGTGATCGCCCTCGTCGAGTCGGCCCTCGGCATCGAGGAGGCCGCCAACATCGCGCGCGCCCGCGGCGCCTACCGGCTCGCCTTCGGCAGCGGCGACTACCGTCGCGACACCGGCACCGCCGCCGACGACATGGCCATGGCCTATCCGCGCTCCCGCCTCGTCGTCGCGTCGCGCGTCGGCAACCTGCCCGGCCCCATCGACGGCCCGACCGTCGGCTCGAACCACCCCGTGCTGCGCGAGCAGGGCGCCCACGCCGTCGCGCTCGGCATGACCGGCAAGCTGTGCCTCGACGTCGAGCAGCTGCCCATCATCAACGAGGTGATCTCGCCGACTCGTTCCGACGTCGCGTGGGCGCGCGACTTCCTCACCGACTTCGAGGCCCGCGGTCGCGTCATCCGCGACGGCAGCGATCTGCCCCGCCTCGGCCGGGCGCAGAAGATCGACAAGCTCGCACGCGCGTTCGGGGTCGAGCCGGCGTAGCGATGGCCGGCCGCACGAACGCCCCCGGCGAGTCCGTGCTCGTGCGGGCGTCACGGATGCTCCGTGCCTTCAGTGAGGACGAGCCCGACCTCGATCTCGGCGCACTGAGCGCCCGCTCGGGGCTGCCGCGCTCCACCACCCACCGCATCGCGACGGAGCTCGTCACCCTCGGCCTGCTCGACCGCACCGCCACCGGGTACACCGTGGGCACAGGGCTGTGGGAGATCGGCGAGCTCTCACCCGTGAGCCTCCGACTGCGCGAGCGCGCACTGCCGCACCTGCTCGAGCTGTACGCCGCCACGGGCGAGAACGTGCACCTGGCCCTGCTCGCGGGAACGGAGGCGCTCTACGTCGCGCGCCTCACCGGCCCGGGCTCGGTGCCGACCCTCAGCCGCATGGGCGGGCGGCTCCCGCTGCACACCACCGGGGTCGGCAAGGCGCTGCTCGCCACGCAGGACGCGGCGTGGCTCGACGCCTTCTTCGCGCTCCCCCGCGAGCGCGAGACCCTGCACTCGGTCACCGACGAGGCGGCACTGCGCGACGAGATCGCGCGGGCGCGGGCATCCGGCTATGCGACCACGCGGCAGGAGATGACGCTCGGCAACGTGTCCATCGCCGCCGCGCTGCCGCACGTCGCGGGGCTGCCGCGCGCCGCGGTCGGCGTTGTGACGCACCTGGGCCGCGCGGACGAGGGGCGGCTCGCGCCGCTCGTGATGCGCACCGCCGCGGAGATCGGACGCTCACTGAGTGGGACGGGGGCGTAGACCCCGGGCATCCGTGCGGCGAAGCTTGCCGGGTGACCGAACTCAACCAGGCCGCCATCAGCGCGGAGATCGCCGAACTGCACGCCGCGTACGACCGCAAGCGCGCGGCGGGGATGCCTCCGCTCGACTCGCCGCAGATCGACTTCCCGCCGTACCGGTCGAGCGTGCTGCGGCACCCGACCAAGAACCCCAAGCTCGTCGACCCCGAGACCATCGAACTCGCGTCGCCCGCCTTCGGGCACCGCGACGTCGCGGCCGTGGAGAGCGACCTCACGATGCAGCACGCGGGCGAGCCGCTCGGGGAGCGCATGACCGTCTCCGGCCGCGTGCTCGACGGCGAGGGCCGGCCCGTGCGCGGGCAGCTCGTGGAGATCTGGCAGGCGAACGCCTCGGGCCGGTACATCCACCAGCGCGACCAGCACCCCGCGCCGCTCGACCCCAACTTCACCGGCGCCGGCCGCTGCATCACCGGGGACGACGGCACGTACTCGTTCACGACGATCAAGCCCGGTGCGTACCCGTGGAAGAACCACCTGAACGCCTGGCGACCGGCCCACATCCACTTCTCGCTGTTCGGGAGTGCCTTCACGCAGCGGCTCGTGACGCAGATGTACTTCCCGGGTGACCCGCTGTTCCCGCTCGACCCGATCTACCAGTCGATCCCCGACCAGGCCGCCCGCGACCGGCTCATCGCGAACTACGAGCACGACCTCTCCAAGCCCGAGTGGTCGCTGGGGTACCGTTGGGACATCGTCCTGACCGGACCGAGAGCAACCTGGATCGAGCCCGAGGGGAGCGACGCGTGAGCACCTTGCTTCCCGGCACTCCGGGCCAGACGGTCGGCCCGTTCTTCCGCTACGGCCTGGAGTTCGAGGGCGGCACCGAGCTCGTACCGCCGCACAGCCCCGGCGCGATCCGTCTCTCCGGCACCGTCTACGACGGCGCGGGCGATCCCATCCCCGACGCGCTCGTCGAGATCTGGCAGGCCGACGGCACCGGGGCGATCCCCACGGCCACCGGCAGCTTCCGCGACCGCGACGGATTCACGGGCTTCGGCCGCGCGCACGTCTCCGACGATGGCGTGTACGAGTTCTGGACCGTCCTGCCCGACGCCGACTTCATCTCGGTCATCGTGTTCGCGCGCGGACTGATGGACCGCCTGCAGTCGCGCATCTACCTGCCCGGCCGCAGCGACGCGTTCCTCGAGTCGCTCACCCCGGAGGAGCGCGCGACCCTCGTGGCGGTCGCGACGGACGACGGGCTGCGCCACGACCTCCGCTTGCAGGGCAACGGGGAGACGGTCTTCCTTGCTTTTCCGTGACGTAGGGCTGCTTTCGCCCGGAACCGGAGCGGCGGGCTCGGTATCCGACGACGCCGTGCTCGACGCACTCGTCGCCACGGAGGCCGCGTACCTCCGCGCACTCGTCGCCGTCGGGATCGCGCCGGAGTCCGCAGTGCTTCCTGACGTCATCAACGGGCTCGACCCCGCCGACCTCGCGGCCCGCGCCGAAGAGGGCGGAAACCCCGTCATCCCGCTCATCGCCGACCTCAAGAAGGCTGCACCGGATGCCGCGGCCTGGATCCACAAGGGCGCGACGAGCCAGGACATCCTCGACACCGCGCTCATGCTCGTCGCGGGCCGCACTCGCGCGCTTCTGCACGACCGG
The DNA here is from genome assembly GCA_903920435.1 of uncultured Actinomycetes bacterium. Lineage (GTDB taxonomy): Bacteria > Actinomycetota > Actinomycetes > Actinomycetales > Microbacteriaceae > Rhodoglobus. Next base: position 12,052 of record CAIXMB010000198.1, on the reverse strand, counting down.
CTGGGCGACACGGTGGCGAACCTCGCCACTCTCGCCGAGGAGCACCGCGGAACCGTGGCCGCTGCGCGCACCCTCACGCAGCACGCGGTCCCCACGACCTACGGACTCCGCTTCGCCACCTGGCTCACGGCGCTTCTCGATGCCCGGGATGCGCTCGACGCCGTAGTGCTGCCCGTGCAGCTCGGCGGCGCGGCGGGCACGATGGCGGCGCTCGTCGAACTCGGCGGCGTCGACCAGGCCCTCGCCATGCCCGCCGCGTTCGCGGCGCAGCTCGGGCTCGCGGTGTCGGCATCTCCGTGGCACACCAACCGGGCGCCCGTGCTCGCGCTCGGCAACGCCCTCACCGGCGTCATCGACGTGTACGGCATGGTGGGCGCCAACGTCGCGACCCTCTCGCGCACCGAGATCGGCGAACTCGTGCCGCGGGCGGGGGGCGGGTCGTCGACGATGCCGCAGAAGCAGAATCCGGTCGCGGCAGTGCTGCTGCGGTCGCTGTCCCTTCGAGCGCCGGGACTGCTCTCGACGCTTCACGTCTCGGCCGCATCCTTCGTCGACGAGCGGCCGGACGGCGCGTGGCACGCGGAGTGGCCGGCCCTGCGCGAGCTGCTGAGAATGGCCGCAGGAGGATCGTCGACTCTGGTCTCGGCCCTCGAGTTCGACGTCGACCTCGACGCCGTCGCCCGCAACCTCGCGCTCGACGACCTGCGCGCCGAGCAGCGCTCGCTCGGCGGCTCCGACGGAACCTACACGGGCCTCTCCGACCACTTCATCGACGCCGCCATCGAGAGGGCACGAGCATGATCCCGCAGATCGCCATCACCGAGCCCACCGGCCCCGCCGGCGCCCCGCTCATCGTGCTCGGGCCGTCGCTCGGCACGTCCACGATCCTCTGGGAGTCGACGGCCGCGCTCCTCGCGCGGCAGTACCGGGTCGCCGCGTGGGACCTGCCCGGCCACGGCTCCTCCCCCGCCGCGACCGACGTCGTCACGGTCGGCGAGATCGCCCTCGGGGTGCTCGACGCGGTCGACCGGCTCGGCGAGGAGACCTTCTTCTCCGCGGGAGTGTCGCTCGGCGGTGCCGTGGGCCTCGAGCTGCTCCTGCACGCCCAGGAGCGCGTGCGGGCCGCAGCGATCATCTGCTCCGGCGCCAAGATCGGCACGCCCGAGGGCTGGGTCGACCGGGCGGTGCAGGTGCGCAGCCAGGGTACGGCGTCGCTCGTCGTGCCGTCGGCGAGCCGCTGGTTCGCGCCCGGTTCGATCGAGCGGCACCCGGAAGACACCGGGCGCCTGCTGCACGCGCTGCGCGACGCCGACGACGAGAGCTACGCGCTGTGCGCAGAGGCCCTCGCGGTGTACGACGTGCGGGCGCTGCTCGGCAACATCCGCACTCCCCTGCTCGCGCTCTGGGGCGAGCACGACGCCGTGGTCGGCGAACGCGAGGCCGACGAGATCGCCGGCGGCGTCGTCAACGGGAGCGTGCGGCAGGTGGCGGGAGCCGCCCACCTGGCGCCGGTGGAGGAGCCTGCGGCCGTGGCATCCGTGCTCATCGAATTCTTCGGAGGTCAGCAGTGAGCGAGCAGTACGAGAACGGCATGAGGGTGCGCCGCGAGGTGCTCGGCGACGCGCACGTCGACCGCGCGAACGCGGGGATCACCGACGAGACGCGGGAGTTCCAGGAGCTCATCACGCGCTACGCGTGGGGCGAGATCTGGACGCGCCCGGGGCTCGCCCGGCGCGACCGCAGCATCGCGGTGCTGAGCTCGCTCATCGCGCTCGGGCACTGGGAGGAGCTGCCCATGCACCTGCGCGCCGCGAAGACCAACGGCCTCACGCGCGACGAGATCGTGGAGGTGCTGCTGCAGTCCGCGATCTACGCGGGGGTGCCCGCGGCGAACCACGCGTTCGCGATCGCGAAGGAGATTTGGTCGGAGTAGCTACCTGGGCAGCACGGCCTCGATAGCCGCGACCACCTCGTCGGCGTCGGGCAGCGTCTTCGGGCGGAAGCGCCCCACTACCTCGCCGCCGGGCGCGATCAGGAACTTCTCGAAGTTCCACTGGATGTCGCCGGCCTCACCCTCGGCGTCCGGTGCCTCGACGAGCGACTCGTAGATCCGGTGGCGGCCCTCGCCGTTGACCTCGAGCTTGCCGAGGATCGGGAAGGTCGTGCCGTAGGTCGCCGAGCAGAAGTCGGCCATCTCCTGGTTTCCCTCGGGCGACTGGCCCTTGAACTGGTTGCAGGGGAAGCCGATGACCGTGAGGCCACGCTCCGCGTAGCGCTTCTGCAGCTGCTCGAGCTGCTCGAACTGGGGCGTCAGACCGCAGCGCGAGGCGACGTTCACGACGAGGATCGCGTCACCCTTCAGATCGGCGAGCGTGGTCGTGGAGCCGTCGACGGCCTCGAGGGCAGCGTCGTAGTCGAGCGTGGTCATGGTTCAATCGTGCCATGACAACAGCACGCGAGCTCGTCCAGGCCATGCACGACGAGGACGCGGTGTCGGCTTCGCTCGGTTTCGCGATCGGCGCGGTGGCCGACGGCTCGGTCGAACTACGGATGCCCGTGGGCGCCGCCATGGTCAACGCGCACGGTCTCGTGCACGGCGGCTACGTCTTCCTGCTCGCGGACACGGCGTTCGCCTACTGCTGCGTCTCGATCGGGAAGCGCTCGGTCACGCGCACCGCCGACATCGCGTTCCTCGCACCGGGCCACGCGGGCGACGAGCTCGTCGCCGTCGCGACGGTGCGCGCCGACGCGGGCCGCACGACCATCGTCGACGTCGCGGTCACGGCGGACGGAGTGCTGCTCGCGGAGTTCCGCGGCCACGGCGCGCAGGTGCGCTGACCACAACACGACCTCTTGACGCGGGTCGTCGATCGTATATGATTTGCGATATGACGATCCCAACGCCGGGCACGGTCATCGCCCTGCACCTCAACTACCCCTCACGGATTGCGCAGCGCGGGCGCACCCCGGAGAAGCCCTCGTACTTCATCAAGCCGTCGGGATCGGTGAGCGCGTCGGGCACCCCCATCGAGCGGCCGGCCGGCACCGAGCTGCTCGCCTTCGAGGGCGAGGTGGCCCTCGTCATCGGCCGCACCGCCCGTCGTGTCTCGCCCGAGGAGGGCTGGTCGTACGTCGCCGCGGTCACCGCCGCCAACGACTTCGGGGTGTACGACCTCCGCCTCGCCGACAAGGGCTCCAACCTCAAGTCGAAGGGCGGCGACGGCTTCACGCCGCTCGGCCCCGAGCTCATCCCCGCCGAGTCGGTCGATCCGAAAGCACTGCGCGTGCGCACCTGGGTGAACGGCGAGCTCGTGCAGGAGGACACCACGGCCGGCCTTGTGTTCGACTTCGGCCTGCTCGTCGCCGACGTCTCACAGCTGCTCACCCTGCAGCCGGGCGACGTGATCCTGACGGGAACGCCGGCCGGGTCATCCGTCGTCGTGCCCGGCGACGTGGTCGAGGTCGAGGTCGACGCACCCACCGCGCCCGGCGCACCCAGCTCGGGCCGCCTCGTGACCCCGGTGGTCGAGGGCGCGGTGCCGATGGCGCAGTTCGGCGCGCAGCCCGCCGTCGACGACCTGCAGCGCTCCGAGGCGTGGGGCACGCCGCAGGCGCCGAAGCCCAGCATCCTCACGCCCGACCTCAAGGCGCGCATCAACTCGGTGGGCACGGCGACCCTGAGCGCCCAGCTGCGCAAGCTCGGCTACAACAACGTGTCGATCGACGGCCTGCACTCCACCCGGCCGGATGCCCGCCTGCTCGGCCTCGCACGAACGCTGCGCTTCATCCCGAACCGCGAAGACCTCTTCGAGTCGCACGGCGGCGGATTCAACGCCCAGAAGCGCGCGTTCGACACCCTGAACCCCGATGACGTGCTCGTGATCGAGGCCCGCGGCGAGACGGGCACCGGCACCGTCGGCGACATCCTCGCGCTGCGCGCGCAGGTGCGCGGCGCCGCCGGCATCGTCACCGACGGCGGCGTGCGCGATGTCGTCGCCGTCGCCGCCCTCGACATCCCCACCTACTACGCGAACGCGCACCCCGCCGTGCTCGGCCGCCGCCACGTTCCGTGGGACACCGACCTGACCATCGCCTGCGGCGGGGCCGCAGTGCAGGTGGGCGACATCATCGTGGGCGATGCGGACGGCGTGCTCGTCATCCCGCCGTTCCTCATCGAGAAGGTCGTCGCGGGCGCCATCGAGCAGGAGCACCAGGAGAAGTTCATCGCCGAGATGGTCGCCGGCGGCGAGAGCGTTGACGGCCTGTACCCGCTCGCGGGTGCGTGGAAGGAACGGTACGAGGCATGGAAGTGACGCTCAGCAAGGCGCAGCTCTCCTACGACTGGATCAAGGAGCGCATCAACGACGGCACCTTCGTTCCCGGCTACCGGCTCGTGCTCGGCCAGATCGCCAAGGAGCTCGACGTGAGCGCGGTGCCGGTGCGCGAGGCGATCCGGATGCTCGAGGCCGAGGGCCTCGTCACCTTCGAGCGCAACGTGGGCGCCCAGGTCGCCCTCATCAAGGAGACCGAGTACCTGCACACCATGCAGACGCTCTCGGTCGTGGAGGGTGTGGCCACCTCGCTCTCCGCGCCCTTCATCACCCCCGCCGACATCGCTCGGGCGCGCGCGATCAACGCCGAGATGCGCGAGTGCCTCGAGCACTTCGACCCGCCGCGCTTCACCCAGCTCAACCTCGACTTCCACTCGGTGCTGTTCGAGAACTGCCCGAACCCCCACATCCTCGATCTCGTGCACCGCGGCTGGAACCGCATGAAGGTGCTGCGGGATTCGACCTTCAGCTTCGTCCCGGGCCGTGCTCGCGAGTCAGTCGACGAACACGAGGCGCTCCTGCGCCTCATCGAATCCGGTGCGGATGATCTCGAGATCGAGATGACCGCCCGGTCCCACCGCACCGCGACGCTCGACGCGTTCCTGGCGTACAAGTCCCACACGAAAGGTCCTACCGCGTGAAATTCCGATCCGATCCGAGCCAGATCAAGGGCTCGATCGCGCCCCTCATGACCCCGTTCCTGCCCACGGGCGAGGTCGACCACGACAGCCTCACGAACCTTACGAACTGGCAGCTCGCCAATGGCACGCACGGCATCTCGCTCGGCGGCTCCACGGGTGAGCCCAGCTCGCAGTCGATCGCGGAGCGGGCCGCGGCGATCCGCACGGTCGCCACGGCGATCGACGATCGCGTGCCGTTCATTCCCGGCACGGGCACCGAGAAGCTCGAGGAGACCCTCGAGCTGACCGCGGCCGCGCAGGATGCCGGCGCCGACGCCGTGCTCATCATCACGCCGTACTACGCCCGCCCCACCCAGGAGGCGCTGTACGTGTGGTACCAGACCGTCGCCCGCGAGTTCCCCGACCTGCCGATCGTCGCGTACAACGTGCCGAGCCGCACGGCCGTCGACATCGCGCCCGAGACCGTCGCCCGCCTCTACCGCGACGTCGACAACTTCGTCGGCGTCAAGGAGACCACGAAGGACTTCGAGCACTTCTCCCGCGTGCTGCAGCTGTGCGGCAAGGAGCTGCTCGTGTGGAGCGGCATCGAGCTGCTGTGCCTGCCGTTGCTCGCCCTCGGCGGCATCGGCTTCATCAGCGCGACGTCGAACATCGCGCCGCGCGCGCACGCCGACCTGTACGAGGCGTGGGTCGCGGGCGACCTCGAGCGCGCCCGCGAGATCCACTACGGGCTCCACCCGCTCGTCGACCTGCTGTTCGTCGAGACCAACCCCGCACCCGGCAAGTGGGTGCTCGAGCAGCGGGGGCTCGTGACATCCGGCTTCGTGCGCCCGCCGCTCATCACCCCCACCGAGCCCGGTCTCGTGAAGATCAAGGCGCTGCTGGCCGAGGGCGAGCAGTGGCTCACCCCCACGGAAGGATTCACGCGATGACACACGTTCCCGCGGGGCTTCCCGCGAAGATCCAGCACTACATCAACGGCGAGTTCGTCGACAGTGTCTCGGGCAAGACCTTCGACGTGCTCGAGCCCGCGGGCAACACGGTCTACACGACCGCGGCCGCCGGCCAGCAGGAGGACATCGACCTCGCCGTCGCCGCCGCCACCGAGGCGTTCGTCAACGGGCCCTGGCCGCGCATGCTGCCTCGGGCGCGCTCGCGCATCCTCAACAAGATCGCTGATCTCGTCGAGGCGCAGGATGCCCGGCTCGCCGAGCTCGAGACCTTCGACACCGGCCTGCCCATCACCCAGGCGCTCGGCCAGGCCCAGCGCGCTGCGGAGAACTTCCGCTTCTTCGCCGACCTGATCGTGGCCCAGGCCGACGACACCTACAAGGTGCCCGGCCGCCAGGTGAACTACGTCAACCGCAAGCCCAAGGGCGTCGCGGGCCTCATCACGCCGTGGAACACGCCCTTCATGCTGGAGAGCTGGAAGCTCGCGCCTGCGCTCGCGTCGGGCTGCACCGTCGTGCTCAAGCCCGCCGAGTTCACCCCGCTCTCCGCGAGCCTGTGGGCGAAGATCTTCGAGGATGCCGGACTCCCCCAGGGCGTCTTCAACCTCGTCAACGGCCTCGGGGAGGAGGCGGGCGACGCGCTCGTCAAGCACCCGGGAGTGCCGCTCATCTCGTTCACGGGCGAGACCACCACCGGCCAGACGATCTTCCGCAACTGCGCGACGAACCTCAAGGGCATGTCGATGGAGCTCGGCGGCAAGTCGCCCGCCGTGGTCTTTGCCGACGCCGACCTCGACCAGGCCATCGACTCGACGCTGTTCGGCGTGTTCTCGCTCAACGGCGAGCGCTGCACGGCGGGGTCGCGCATCCTCGTCGAGCGCTCCATCTACGAGGACTTCGTGGCGCGCTACGCGGCCCGGGCCAGAAACATCGTGGTCGGAGACCCGAACGACCCGAAGACCGAGGTGGGCGCGCTCGTGCATCCGGAGCACTTCGCCAAGGTCATGAGCTACGTGGAGCTCGGCAAGAGCGAGGGCCGCCTGCTCGCCGGCGGCGGTCGCCCGGAGGGGTTCCCCGAGGGCAACTACGTGCAGCCCACGGTCTTCGCCGACGTGAAGCCCGACGCGCGGATCTTCCAGGAGGAGATCTTCGGACCGGTTGTCGCGATCACGCCGTTCGACACCGACGAGGAAGCCCTCGAGCTCGCCAACGGCGTCAAGTACGGCCTCGCCGCGTACATCTGGACGTCGAACCTCGAGCGCGCGCACACGTTCGCGCATGCCGTCGAGTCGGGGATGGTGTGGCTCAACTCGCACAACGTCCGCGACCTGCGCACACCCTTCGGCGGGGTGAAGTCGTCGGGCCTCGGCCACGAGGGCGGCTACCGCTCCATCGACTTCTACACCGACCAGCAGGCAGTGCACATCACCGTCGGCGAGGTTCACACCGCACGATTCGGAGCATCGAAATGACCCACACCCCCATCCCGCTTCCCGACCTCACGCCGCCGGACATCCTGCGCTGCGCGTACATGGAGCTCGTCGTCACCGACCTCGCCGCCTCCCGCGCGTTCTACGTGGACGTGCTCGGGCTCGTCGTCACCGAGGAGAGCGACACCGAGATCTACCTGCGCACCTTCGAGGAGTTCATCCACCACAACCTCGTGCTGCGGCAGGGCCCGGTGGCGGCCGTCGCGTCGTTCGCCTTCCGCGTGCGCAGCCCCGAGGACGTCGACCGCGCCCAGGCGTACTACGAGGCGATGGGATGCCGCATCGAGCGCCGCCCGAACGGCTTCGTCAACGGGGTCGGCGACTCCGTGCGCGTCGAGGATCCACTCGGCTTCCCGTACGAGTTCTTCTACGCCGTGGACCACGTCGAGCGCCTCGCCTGGCGCTACGACCTCTACGGCGCCGGAGCGCTCGTGCGCCTCGACCACTTCAACCAGGTGACGCCGGATGTTCCGCGCGGGCTCGCCTACCTCGAGGGCCTGGGCTTCCGCGTCACCGAGGACATCGAGGACTCGGACGGCGTCGTCTACGCCGCGTGGGTGCGCCGCAAGCCGACCGTGCACGACACCGCCCTCACGGGCGGGAACGGGCCCCGGATGCACCACATCGCCTTCGCGACCCACGAGAAGCACAACATCATCCACATCTGCGACAAGCTGGGCGCGCTCCGGCAGTCCGACCGGATCGAGCGCGGGCCGGGCCGCCACGGCGTCTCGAACGCGTTCTACCTCTACCTGCTCGACCCCGACGGCCACCGCGTCGAGATCTACACGCAGGACTACTACACCGGCGACCCGGACAACCCCGTGGTGCGGTGGGACGTGCACGACAACCAGCGCCGCGACTGGTGGGGAAACCCGGTGGTGCCGAGCTGGTACACCGAGGCATCCCTCGTGCTCGATCTCGACGGCAACGTCCAGGTCGTCGAGGTGCGCGAGGAGCCGACCGAGATGGCGGTCACCGTCGGTGCCGACGGATTCTCGTACACGCGGGTGGGTGATACGGAGAAGGGCTTCAAGCTCGGCAACACGCTGTAGCCGAGGTGGCGCCTAGTCATCCAGCGGCGCGGCCCAGTGGGCGGGCATCCGTAGTCGGGAGATCGTGTTCTCGGGGAAGTTCGAGAGCACGTCTCCCTCCCACTTGGCCGGCTTGCGGTAGGCGAACAGCCACTCGCCGTCGACCTTGGTGACGATGTCGTCGTACCAGCCCGTCCAGAACAGGGTGGCGCCGGTGTCGCGCAGGGCCACGACGTGGGCGAAGGAGCGCATGCGCCAGGTATCCGGGCGGCCCTCGGCGTCGACGTCGAAGAGCGTCTGGCCGATCAGGTGCTGGCGCCCGGCGAAGAGCGCGTTGTCGTGGAACACCTGCTTCACCGCGCGGCGGATCTGGTCGCGCCCGCGCGCGAACACGATCTCGTCGAACACCGCGTCCTCGGTGAAGCACGCGACGAAACCCTCGGTGTCGCCCGTGTCGAGCGTCCAGGAGTAGCGGGCGCACAGGTCGGCGATCGCGAAGCGGTCGTCGGCGGAGGGGGTGGGTGCTGGCATGGCGTCCTCAGTCGTGATCGGGGTGGGGCGGCGGGAAGGCGGAGAGCCCACCGCCGTCGACGGGCAGCGCCTGGCCGGTGACGTACCCGGCGCCCTCGGAGGCGAAGAAGGCGACGGCGTTCGCGATGTCGTCGACTTCGCCCACGCGCCCGACGGGGATCTGCCGTCCGCGGCGCTCGCGCATCGCCTGCTCCTCGCCCGGGTCGGTGACGCCGAGCAGCCCGCGGCTCGTCCAGACTATGCCCGGGCACACCGCGTTGACGGTGATGCCCCAGCCGCCCACGTCCATCGCGAGCGAGCGGGTGAGCCCGAGCACCCCCGCCTTCGACGCAGAGTATGCGGTCGAGAACGGCAGCTTGTCGATGCCCGCCATCGAGGCGATGTTGACGATGCGGCCGTAGCGGTTCGCGCGCATGGCAGGCACGGATGCCCGGCACATCAGGTACGTGCCGCGGAGGTTCACGTCGACGAGCCGGTCCCACACCTCGACGGGCACGTCCGCCACGTCCGCGCGATCGGCACCCTGGGGGGCGGCGGCGTTGTTGACGAGGATGTCGAGGCGACCGCCGAACTCGACCGCCTCGGCGACCATGCGCGCGGCATCCGTCTCGCTGGCGATGTCGCCCAACGAGAAGTGCGCGGTGCCGCCCGCGGCGCGGATGTCGTCGACGAGGGACTCGACCCCGCGCCAGCCGCCCGCACCGATCGTCGACTCCTGCCCGCGGTTGGCGACGCCCGCGGGCGCGAGGTCGGTGACCACGACGGTCACGCCCGACGCCGCGAGCGTGCGGGCGATGGCCTGGCCCATGCCGTCCTGCTTGCCGCAGCCGGTGATGAGGGCGACGCGGCTCATGACTTGTGCCCGGGGGGTGCGGGGGTGGGCCCGCCGCCGTCGACGGTGAGCACCTGCCCGGTGATCCAGCGCGACCGGTCGCCCGAGAGGAAGGTGATCGCCGACGCGATGTCCCACACGTTGCCCTCGGTGCGCAGCGCGACGAGCGTCTTGCGGGCCTCGCGCACCTCCTGCGAGAACGCGCGCGACGCGAACGTCGACCAGATGGTGCCGACCCGCACCGCGTTGGCCCGGATGCCCCGGGGCGCGAGTGTGGCGGCTGCGCCGATGGTCAGCTGCTCCAACCCGGCCTTGGCGACGCTGTACGGCATGCCCGGACCGCGCGACTGCGCAGCCCCCGACGACGTCGTCACGATGGTTCCGCCGCTCGGGAGCACGGCGCTCGCGTGCCGGATCAGCTGCCAGGCGGAGGTGAGGTTGACGTCGATGATCTGGTCCCACAGGTCGCGGTCGACGTCGAGGATGCCGTCGATGTCGCCGCGGCCGACGGTGGTCACGAGGGCGTCGAGTGAGCCCCAGGCCGCTACCGCCTCCGCGACGAGGCGCTCGCAGTCGGCATCGTTCGTCACGTCACCGGTGAGCGCGACGGCCTCTCCCCCGTGCTGCGTGATGAGGGCCACGGCGCGCGCGGCGGCATCCGGGTCGCGGTCGGCGATGACCACGCGGGCGCCCTCGCGCGCGAAGAGCCAGCTCGTCGAGAAGCCGATGCTGCCGTCGGGCCCGCTGAGGCCGCCGCCCGCGACCAGGGCGGTGCGGCCGACCATCGACTGCGCGGCGGGCCGGGCGAGGGCGTCATCCAGGACGTGGTCGAGGTTCATCGCTTCCTCATCGGTGCGACGAGTGAGAGGTGCTGCTCGCTGTACTTCCACTCCCCGCCCACCGCGCGACTGAAGATCGCGTTCTCCGCGGCGAGCACGAAGATGCGCGGCGCGGCGAGCTGCAGGGTCTCGTCGCCGACGCGCTCGGTGAGCTCGTAGACGGTGAGGTAGTAGTGGGCCTCGACGGTGCCATCGGGCAGCGGGGTGCCGATGAAGTTCGAGATGAGGTGCAGCGTGCGCCGACCCGGGTAGGCGAAGCGCACGCGCGCTGCATCCTCCCGGGCGCCGGCGCGGTCGAACGGGCCCGATCCGTCGGGGCCGTAGAAGCGCACGTCGTCGTGGTGCAGCGCGAAGGCGGCGTCGAGGTCGCCCTCGTCGAGCAGGTGGCTGAACAGGCTCGCGACGCGCTCGCACGCGACGAGGTCTGCGGCGTCCTGGGGGGTCATGCGATGAACCCGCCCTTCTCCGCATCCCATGTGGTCGGGGTGAGCGGCGCCTCGCGCAGCCGGTACTTCTCGACGCGCTGGGTCGCCGTGCGCGGGAAGTCGTCGACTACCTCGACGTACCGCGGCACCATGAACTTCGGCAGGGTGCGTCCGGCCCAGTCGAGGAAGTCGGCATGGTCGAACCGCCCCTCGGCACGGATGCACGCCTTCACGTCGTCCTCGCTGAGGGCCGAGGGCACACCGATGACGGCCACCTCGACGATGCCCGGGTAGTCGCGGATGGCGAACTCGAGCTCTGACGACGAGATGTTCTCGCCGCGGCGGCGCAGCGCGTCCTTCTTGCGGTCGACGAAGTACAGGAAGCCCTCGGCGTCGCGCTTGCCCATGTCGCCCGAGTGGAACCAGAGGTTGCGCATCGCCTCGACGGTCTTCTCGGGCATGCCGAAGTACTCCGACATCATCGAGTCGGGGCGCACCGGCCGGGTCACCAGCTCGCCGGGCACGCCGACGGCGACCGGGTTGCCCTCGTCGTCGACGATCTCGACCTCGAACTCGGGCACGGGCTTGCCGAACGAGCCGAGCGGCAGGTCGTCGGCGTCGCCGTAGGTGACGATGCCGAACTCCGTGGCGCCGTAGCCGGTGACGAACCGCACGTGCCAGCGGTCGCGCCCGGCCGCGAGCGCCGCCGGCGAGAGCGGCCCGCCGAACACCGTGCGCTCGCGCTCCGACCACTCGTCCGGATCGGCCGGGCGGCCGGCGAGGATGCCGAGCATCGCACCGATGACGTTGAAGTGGGTGGCCCCGCTGGCCCTCAACTCAGACCAGAACGTCGTCGCCGAGAACCGCCGCTCGAGCGCGAGGGTTGCCCCCGCCTCGAGGATCGCAATGGTCGTGAGGTGCTGGGCGTTGAGGTGGAAGAGCGGCAGGGTGGTGCTGAACACGTCGTCGCCGGTCAGTC
>CAIXMB010000197.1 GCA_903920435.1 uncultured Actinomycetes bacterium | reverse complement strand
GCTCGCGATGGCGTCGATCGTCGGTGCCATCGACGCGATGACCGACGAGAAGGTCATTGAGAACGCCAAGACGATCGGCACCGACCACCTGGCGCCCGGCCTCGCCGAGCTCGCCGAGAAGCACCCGCTCATCGGCGATGTCCGTGGGCTCGGCGTCTTCTGGGCGCTCGACCTCGTCGACGACCGCGAGAGCCGGCAGCCGGTCTCGGGCGGGGTGATCCTCCAGGTCAAGAAGGCTCTGATGGACCGCGGGCTCCTGCCGTTCGCCGCCGACAACCGCATCCACGTCGTGCCGCCGTGCATCGTGACCCCCGACGAGGTTGCCGCCGCGCTCGCGATCTACGACGAGGCGTTCACCGAGGTCGAGGCCGCGCTCTAGGGCCGCTCGCCGGCTCGGCCCGTCAACCCGGGCCGGGCATCGGCGCGCGCCAGCCGGTAAGCTTGATCCTCGTGCCACACCACATTCAGACGCCCTACAGCATCCCGGTCTTCGACCTCATGCACCGGCCGGGCGAGATGCGCGAGAAGACGCTCGACGTCGCCGAGCCCGAGGGCTTCGGCAACGCGGTGATCGGTGTGCGCCAGGGCACCAACGTGCACGTCGAGGCGCGGCTCGAGTCGCTGCACGACGGCATTCTCGCCTCCGTTGACGTGGAAACGGTTGCCGAGGGGGAGTGCGTGCGCTGCCTCACCGACGTGAAGGTTCCCGTCGAGGTCGAATTCCAAGAGCTTTTCGCGTATTCTTTCGACGAAGCTTTTGACTACATGGTTCACGACGAGCACGTCGACCTGGAACCCGTGGTCAGGGATGCGGTGGTGTTGTCACTGCCGTTCCAACCGGTCTGTCAGGAAGATTGCCTCGGCCTGTGCCCAGAGTGTGGGGTGCGGCTTCTGGACAACCCGGGTCATGAGCATGAGGCTCCCGTCGATTCGCGATGGGCAGCCCTTGCCGGGCTCGAGAGCCTGAACGACACCCCAGATCTAGAAGAGAAGAGATAAGCCATGGCAGTTCCCAAGCGCAAGATGTCGCGGGCCTCGACCCGCATGCGCCGCGCCCAGTGGAAGGCTGACGCCCCCACGCTCGTCAAGACCATCGAGAACGGCAAGACCACGTACAGCCTCCCGCACCGCGCGAAGGTCGTCGAGGACTCCGCCGGCACGCCCCTGTACATGGAGTACAAGGGCCGCAAGGTCGCCGACGTTTAGTGCTTGCGGGTTCGCCCTCCGGGCGATACCGAATAAATCCTCTAGCGAGGTAATGGGTGACTGGCGACGCTGAGCGAGCCGGGGCGAACCTGACTCAGGTCCTCGGCGTCGCTATTGACCCCGATTTGCTCGAGCTCGCGCTCACGCACCGGTCTTACGCGTACGAGCACGGCGGTCTCGCCCACAACGAGCGCCTCGAGTTCCTCGGTGACTCGATTCTCGGCCAGGCCGTCACGGTCATGCTGTACCGCGACAACCCCACCCTCGACGAGGGCGAGCTCGCCAAGCGGCGCGCGAGCCTCGTCTCGAGTGTCGCGCTCTCCGAAGTCGCCAGGTCTATCGGCTTGGGTGACTACGTGCGCCTGGGCAAGGGCGAGGAGCTCACGGGAGGCCGTGACAAGGGCTCCATCCTCGCTGACACCGTCGAGGCGATCATCGGCGCCGCCTACCTGTCGCTCGGCGGCGACGAGGCCACCGCCCTCGTGCTGCGCCTCATCGTTCCGCTCATGGACAACCCCGAGCGCTTCGGCGCCGCGATGGATCCCAAGACGAGCTTGCAGGAGCTCGCCGCGCGCCTCGGCCGCGGCCTGCCCAGCTACCAGGTGAGTGACAGCGGCCCCGACCACTCCAAGCGGTTCCATGCCACGGTCCTCCTCGGCAAGGTCGAGATCGCCTCCGGCATCGGCTCCAGCAAGAAGCAGGCGGAGATGGCGGCGGCGCTCGACGCCTGGACCCAGCTCTCCGCCCTCCCGCCCACTCCGTAGCCGTGCCCGAGCTACCCGAGGTCGAGGTGGTGCGCGCCGGGCTCGAGCCCGCCGTGACCGGTGCGGTGGTGGCATCCGTCACCGTCTACGACGAGCGCTCGCTGCGCCGCCATGCCGGCCCGAGCGAGGACTTCATCGACAGGCTGACAGGCCGACGGATGCTCGCTCCCGAGCGCCGCGGCAAGTTCCTGTGGATCCCGCTGTCTGAGGCTCTCGAAGACGGCCCTTCGAGATCCTCAGGGAGCCAGACCCCGGAGGCACTCGTCGTGCACCTGGGCATGAGCGGGCAGGTCCTGCTCCGCGACCGGGAGACGGATGACCTCCGCACGCGCATCCGGATCGAACTCGACCACCCCGACCACGGGCCGCTGCGCCTCAACTTCGTCGACCAGCGGATCTTCGGGTCGATGGCCATCGACACGCTCGTGCAGACGCGCGACCACCCGCTGCAGCTCGTGCCGACCGCGGTGGCCCATATCGCCCGCGACCCGCTCGACGAGCGGTTCGATGACGCGGCGTTCCTGACGCGGCTCGCGAAGAAGAACACCACGATCAAGCGCGCGCTGCTCGACCAGACCCTCATCAGCGGCGTCGGCAACATCTACGCCGACGAGTCGCTGTGGGCGTCGAAGATCCACTACGACCAGTCGACCGCGACACTCACGCGACCGCGCGCGAAGCTCCTGCTTGCCGAGGTGCGGGCGGTGCTCACGAAGGCGCTCGCCGAGGGCGGCACGAGCTTCGACGAGCAGTACCTCAACGTCAACGGGCAGTCGGGCTACTTCGCCCACTCGCTCAACGCTTACGGGCAGCAGGGCGAGCCGTGCCCGCGTTGCGGGCGGCCCATCGTGCGGGAGTCGTTCATGAACCGCGGGTCGCACTTCTGCCCGTGGTGCCAGCGCGTGCGCTGACGACCACTCCGCGGGTGCGTGGTGGCGCCGCGCAATCGACTCACAGCCCGTGATTCAGCTCGTACGGTGCGGAGAGCGCGGTGATGGGCCCGTCGGACGGCGTGGTGGTGATGGAGACGCAGTCGGCCGCGTCGGGGATGTCGATGGCGATGCACCCCGTCCAGGCCTGAGTGACCGTCACGCCGTCAGGAGTCGTACCGGTGTAGTACGCATCGGGGAATCGCGCCGCGAGATCGCCGGGCTGGCCCACGGCTATTCCGTCGGCGGTCGCGACAGTCACGCCGCGAACTGCGGCTGCGCCCGCCGAGACGTGGAGCCGCTGGCCCGACCCCGGTTCGTCCTGCCACTTACCGAACCACGCAAGGGAGAAGCCCTCCCAGCTGTAGACCGTGCCCGAGAACGCATCGGTGGCAACGCCCCTGCGGACCTCCTTGAGGGTCGGTTCGAAACCGAAGAGCGCGGTGAACGTCTCAATCGTCGCCGGATCGGGTGAGTTGTACACGATCTCCGCGAGGGAAGCGCCGTTCTGATCGGTGGCCACCGCGGACTGCCCTCCGATGGTGATCGCCGTCAGCGTCGGAGTCGGCGTGGGGGAGGGCGTAGGAGTGGGCGCCGCGGTCCGCGTGGCCGCCGGCGTCACCTCTGCTGTCGGCGGCGTAGCGGCGCACCCCGAGAGGGCCAAGAGCGCGATCGCGGCAATGACAAGTCCTCGAGGTTTGATCACTATGCGAGCGTACCGGTCGCCCACGACACCGGGTAGCGGCAATCTCGCGCGTCCTAGATGCTCGGGCCGCCCCCGGCCGGCGCGAAGATGCGCTCGATCGGACTCCCGACCTCACCGCTGAGCGACACGGAGAAGGTGTACCCGGAAGGGAGAGGCAGGATGTCAACGTCAATGAGGTACCGGGGAATCCCGGTGTTCGGCGGTGTGATGTGCTCCGTGGTTTCGGGGTGCGCGCGCTCGACGGGTTCCGCGTCGTCCCCGACAGCGATCCCCTCGACGGTCTCGACAGTGATGGCGCTGATCGTCGCGGCCGTGATCTCAACCCAGTAGCTCGAATACAGGACCCCGTCCGTCTCGCGATCGAGGTCGAGAATCCGGAAGCCCGACCAGTCCGACTCCAGGTAGGGGATCCCCTCGTACGGCTGAATCTGTTTCACCGACGGCGCGAACCCGAACAAGTCCGTCAGTTCGACGACGACGCCCTGCGGATCTTGGAAGTAGTCGTATGTCGCGAGGGTCTCGCCATTGTCGGCGATGACGGTCATGGCGTCGCTGCCGACGACCAGCCGTTCGGCGACCGGCTCGGGAGTGGGGGTCGGTGTCGGCGTCGCGGTGGGGGTCGGTGTGGGCTCGACGGCGATCTCCTGTGCGCAACCCCCGAGTGCCAGGGTGGCGATCAGAGCGGTCGCGATCGCGAGAGGCTTCATGCCGTCAGTCTAGAGAGAACCTCACAACGGCCGGGCGATGCTCGAACCACACCTACTCGTGTGACAGCTCCACGGTGAACACCGCTCCCGACTCCGCCCCGTTCTCGACCTGGATCGTTCCGCCCATCCGCCCGACGAGGCGTGCCGCGATCGACAGCCCGAGCCCCGTACCCACGGCCCGCACCTCGCGGTAGCGGGCGTGCAGCGCTCCGCGCTCGAACGCGACGGCGAGGTCGGCGGGGTCGAGGCCGGGTCCGTCGTCCGCGACCGAGATCGCGGTGGGGGATACGTCGAGGGTGACGGTCGAGGCGCCCGACCTGAGGGCGTTCTCGACGAGCCCGTCGAGCACCTGCCGCAGGCGGCGGGCATCCGTTCGTGCGGTGCCGCTGCCGGCGGTCACGAGTGTGCCGGTGCCGGTGCCGCTCCACGCGGCCGCGACCTCTCCGGCAAGGGCCGCGAGGTCGACGTCGGCGAGGGTGATGCTGAAGTCGTCGGCCTCGAGGCGGGCGAGCTCCAGCAGGTCGCGCACGAAGGTGTCGAGCCGCTCGGTCTCGGCGACGAGGGTACGGCCCACGGATACCGGGTCCGCGACGATCCCGTCGGCGAGGGCCTCGGCGTACCCGCGCACGGCCGTGAGGGGTGTGCGCAATTCGTGGGAGATCGACAGCAGGAACTCGCGCTGCCGCCCCTCCGACGTCACGAGTGCCGTGTCGAGGGCCGAGAGGGCGGCGGCGACATCGGCGATCTCGGTCGTCGTGGTGGCGGGCACGGCAACCCCGCGCTCGCCGGCCGCCATCCGCCGAGCCGCGCCGGCGGTCTCCGTGAGGGGGCGGGCGAGCCTGCGGGCGAGCAGCGTGCCGCCCAGCACGGCGATCAGGAGCCCGATCGCGAGGGCGATGAGGATGCGGCTCGTCGCCTTGCCGAGGGCGCGCTCGACCGTCGTGGAGGGCTCGACGAGCACGACCGCGCCCTCCGCCGTGGGACGGGCCTCGATGAGCACCCCGCGCCGGGAGGTCGAGACGCTCTCGCCCGCGGCCAGCCGGGCGAGGATGACTTTGTCGACGTACTCGGCGGCCGCCCCGGTCGCTATGCCGTCGACTACCACCGCCGTGAGGGTGCCGTCGAGCGCATTGTCGACGAGACCGGGCCGCTGGGCGAGCACATCGGCCTGCGCGGCGAGCTGGTCGCGGGCCTCGTCGTTGAGCGACGAGCGCACGAGCTGCAGCGAGATCAGCCCGGTGAGCAGCACGGCGACGACCGAGACGGCGACGGTCACGAGGGTGACCCTCGCGCGCAGCGACCTCATGATGCCGTGTACCCGACGCCGCGCACCGTGCGGATGGGGCTGGCGACGCCGAGCTTCGCGCGAAGCTGGGCGACGTGCACGTCGACGGTGCGCCCGCCGCCGTAGTCCGCATGGCCCCACACGCTGCTGAGCAACTGCTCGCGCGAGAAGACCCGGCCTGGTGCTGACATGAGCTTGGCGAGCAGGTCGAACTCGGTGGTGGTGAGCTGGGCATCCGTGCCGTCGACGACGACCGTGCGCCGACTCCGGTCGAGCGTGACGGCGCCGACGGTGAGCGGCGGGCTCGTGCCGGGGCCGTCCTGGCGGCGGAGGATGCCCTTGAGACGGGCGACGAGCTCGCGCGGCGAGAACGGCTTGGTGAGGTAGTCGTCGGCGCCGAGCTCGAGGCCCAGCACGCGGTCGACCTCGTCGTCGCGCGCGGTGACGAAGATCACGGGCGTCCAGTCGTCGGCGGCCCGGAGCGCTCGGCACAGCTCGATCCCGTCCATTCCGGGCAGCCCGACGTCGAGCACGATGGCCACCGGGTGCAGCCGGCGGATGGCCGCGAGGCCCGAGACGCCGCCACGCTCGACGTGCACGCCGAATCCGGCTTCGGTCAGGTAGAGCCGCTCGACGTCGGCGATCGAGGGCTCGTCCTCCACGACCACCACGAGACCGCGCCCTTCGACCATGTGCCCATTCAAGTGCATCCGTCCCCGCCTCGGAGGCACGTTTACACGCCTCGAACATTCGCCGCACGTGCCTCGAACACTGCCCGCGCATCGTGGTCTCACCAACCGAAAGGAACGATCATGAAACTCCGCATCATCGCCACCACCGTCGTCACCGCCGCGCTGCTCTCCACGGGCGCCGTGGCAGCCTCCGCGGCCCCCACGAGCAGCACGGATGCCTCCTCCGACTGCCAGTTCGGCGAGCACCTGCTGCACGCCTGGCTGCGCCTGCCGGCGGACCTCCGCGGTGACCTCTCCTCGCTGCGCGACCTCGACCCCGCCGACCGGAAGGCCGCGGCGAAGGAGGTTCGCGACGGAGCCCTCTCGGGCGAGTACGGCCCGGGCGTGCAGGCCGGCGCCGAGAAGCTGCGCGTGCACCGCCTGTCGGTGCTCTCTCAGCTGCCCGAAGAACTCAAGGTCGACCTCGTCGAGCTGCGCAATGCTGACCAGTCCGAGCGCCCCGCTCTGGCCAAGGACATCGCCGAGACTGCGCTCGACGGCGGCTACGGCCCGAAGGCACAGGCGACAGCCGAGCGCATCCAGGACAGCGACGCGTGGCAGAACTGCGTGGCGGGCTGAGCTGCGATCAGGCCGGCTTCTCCCACACCGCCTCGTAGACGAACGGCACGAACCCGATCGCCTCGTTCACGTCGAGCATCGGCCGGTTCTCCTCGGCATTGAACGTGATGACCGAGGAGTGACCGGCGTGCTCGCGCTCGAGCAGATCGAGGTTCGCGAGCTTGGCGAGCATGCCGAGCTTGTGGCCGCGGTGCTCGGTGAGCACGAGCGTGTCCTGCTGGTGCACGGCCAGCTCACTATCGCGCGGCACGGAGAGCTCGCTGAAGGCGACAAGTCGGCCCGATGCCCCGTGCTCCACCACCGAGGTCAGCATCACGGTGTCGGTCTTCGCCCGCATCTCGTCGAGTGCTCGCACCCGGTCGGCGTCCCACACCTCGGGGGTGATCTCTAGGTCGGCGGATGGTGCATCCGTGCTCATGCGCGAGTGCAGGCGGGCAAGATCGTCGAGCCGGTCGTCGGGGATGGCGCCCGTCCACGCCTCCGCGCGGTATTCCGGTCCGGATGCCGCTGCCGCAGCGCCGAGCGCACCGGCAGCGTCGAACGGCAGCGCGAGCCGGCTGCCGCGCCCGATCTGCCCGAGGGAGTACCCGTGCTTGAGCGCGAACCGCACGCCGGGGTTGTCGCGCGGCACCGACCCGAAACCGGTGGGGGAGTCGAGCTGCGGCCCGTCGGTGGGCAGCGCCATCGAGTCTCCACCGAGCACCGCGCGGCCCGCCGCACGCGCGTGGTCCTCCGCTGCTTCCAGCAGTGCCGTGCCGATGCCGCGCCCGCGGAACTCCTCGAGCACTTCCGCGCGGAGGTGGACCCCGCGCGCCCCCTCCTCGATGAAGAGGGTGAGCACCGCGCGCCCCACGATGCGCCCGTCGACCCGGGCGACGTACATCACCTGCGGCGAGTACGGGTCCTGCCAGCGCGGCAGCAGGTCCTGCGGGGTGGGCGAGATCTCGGCGAGGCCGGAGGTCTCCGCCTCGATCTCGTTGCGCACGGCGACCATCTCGACGAAGTCGGCTCCCCCCGGCCCGTCGAGAGTGTCGGGGATGGGCATCCGGTCGATGGTGAACGACATCACAGGTCCTTCCGCCAGGCGCTCTCGTTGGCGACGGGCACGAACCCGACCGCCTCGTTCACGTCGAGCATGTGCCGGTTCTCCTCGGCGTTGAAGGTCATGACCGACGGATGCCCCGGCCGCACCCGCGCCAGGTGCGCGAGGTTGCCCACCTTGAGCAGCATGCCGAGCTTGTGGCCGCGGTGCTCGCGCATGACGATCGTGGCGTACTGGTCGACCGCCCGGTGCACCTGCTTCGGCACCGAGAGGATCGTGTAGCCCACGAGCCGCCCAGACGGGATGTGCTCGACGGCGGCGGCGTGCCGCACGCGCGGGCTCATCTTCGCGGCCCTCTCGTCCGCCTCGATGACGCGCTCGACCGTCCAGACATCCTCGGGCTCCTCGAGCCCCGCGGTGGGCGCGTCGGTGCTCATGCGGGTGCCGAGTTCCGCGATGTCCGCGCGCCAGCGCTCGGGCGTGCTGCCCACCCAGAACTGCAGGCGGTAGTCAGGGCCGCTGCGCTCCCGGGCCGCGGCGACCAGCGCGTCGACGTCGGGTACGGGCAGCGCGAGCCGACTCAGCCGCTCGATCTGCTCGAGCCGGTAGCCGCGCGCCTGGAGGAAGCGCACCTCGTCACGATCGGCGACGATCGAGCCGAAACCGGTGGGCGAGGGGATGCGCTCGCCGGGGCCTTCGGCGATGGGGGCGTAGACGACGGCCTTCGTCTTGCCCTCGTCGCGCGAGATCTGCTCCACTGCCTCCGCGAGCGCCGTGCCGATGCCCCGGCGGCGGAACTCGGGCAGCACCTCTGTCGCGAGCCACGCCGTGTCCGCGTCGTCGCCGACCGTGGTCTCGTACAGCGCCCGTGCGACGATCTCGCCGTCGACCCTGGCCACGAGCATCCGTTTCGGCTCGTGCGGGTTGAGGAAGATTGCCAGTTCCTCGTCGGCCTCGTAGGCGAGGTCGGGCGTGCCGTAGCCGATCGCCTCGACCTCGTTGCCCACCTCGATCGCACGGATGAAGTCGGCGCCGTGCTGGTCGTCGAGGGCCGAGGGGATGGTCAGTTCATCGATGGTGAATTCGCTCATGGTCAGCCGCCTCCTGAGCAGCCGACCAGACTACAGCGGTCGATCGTACTGTCAACCGATCGAGACGGAACCGTTAGGTGCGCCAGTCGGGTACCTTTGAGCGATCACGACCGCGACTGGAGGGGCTGCGCCTTGTACCTGAAGAGCCTGACCCTGAAGGGGTTCAAGTCCTTCGCGCAGCCGACCACTTTCGCGTTCGAGCAGGGCGTCACGTGCGTCGTCGGCCCGAACGGCTCGGGCAAGTCCAACGTCGTCGACGCCCTCGCCTGGGTGATGGGCGAGCAGGGTGCCAAGACCCTGCGCGGCGGCAAGATGGAAGACGTCATCTTCGCCGGCACCGCCACCAAGGGGCCGCTCGGTCGGGCCGAGGTCATCCTCACCATCGACAACGCCGATGGCGCACTGCCCATCGAGTACTCGGAAGTGACGATCAGCCGCACGCTGTTCCGCAACGGCGGCAGCGAGTACGCCATCAACGGCGACCAGTGCCGCCTTCTCGACGTGCAGGAGCTGCTGAGCGATTCCGGTCTCGGCCGCGAGATGCACGTCATCGTCGGCCAGGGCCAGCTCGACGCCGTGCTGCACGCGAGCCCCGAAGACCGCCGCGGCTTCATCGAGGAGGCAGCGGGAATCCTCAAGCACCGCCGCCGCAAGGAGAAGACCCTCCGCAAGCTCGACGCCATGCAGGCCAACCTCACGCGCCTCTCCGACCTCGCGGGCGAGATCCGCCGCCAGCTGAAGCCGCTGGGCCAGCAGGCGGAGATCGCGAAGGAGGCCGCCTCCATCGCCGCGATCGTCCGGGATGCGCGAGCGCGCCTCTTGGCCGACGAGGTCGTCGAGCTGCGCGCCGCCATCACCGACTTCAGCCGCAGCGAGTCGGAGCGCAAGACCGAGCGCATCGTGCTGCAGGAGCAGCTGGACCAGAACAAGCTGCGCGAGGGCCGCCTCGAGCAGGCCCAGGTTGGCGACGCCGTCGACCTCGCGCGCCGCACGGCGTTCGGGCTGGAGTCGGCGCAGGAGCGCCTACGAAACCTCTACACGCTCGCCAACCAGCGCCTCGCGCTCCTCGGCCAGCAGGGCGACGGCCCCTCCGTGGGCAGCACCATCAGCCAGGCCTCCGTGCAGGAGGCGCGCGACGAGGCCGATCGGCTCGCCGCGGGCGTCGCCGATGCCGAGGAGCTCGTCGGCCAGGCGGCAGCCGCGACCGCGACCGCCAAGGCCTCGCTCGACTCGCTCGATGAGGAGATCTCGGCGCAGAGCGCCCTCGTCTCGCGCCACGAGCTCGAGCTCGCGGGCCTCGCATCCCGCGTCGATGTCGCGCAGTCGAAGCTCGCGGCGACGCGCGGCGAGCTGCTGCGCCAGCAGAACGCGCTCGAGCAGGCGGAGCAGCGCCGTGACGCCACGCGCACCGAGTTCGTCGCCCTCGAGGCCGAGGCTGCCACGAGCGAGGAGGGCGACGGGTCGCTCGACGCCGCGTACGAGGCAGCGGAGGCCATCGTCGCCGGGCTGCAGGCCGAGATCGAGCAACTGCGTGACGACCTCCACGCTGCCGAGCGTGAGCGCGATGCACTCGCCGCCCGCAATTCAGCTCTGTCGCTCGCCGTCGACCAGAAGGACGGCTCGAGCGCGCTCGTGGGGGCGAAGCTCGCGGGCATCCGGGGCCTCGTCGCCGAGCACATCAGGATCGAGCCCGGTTTCGAGGCGGCGATCGCCGCCGCGCTCGGCTCGCTCGCCGACGCCGTGCTGGCCGACACCGCGGACTCCGCGTTCGACGCGCTCGCCGAATCGGCGGCGAAGGACTTCGGCCGCGTCGAGGTCGTCGTCGCCGACGGCACCGCTCCCGCGGCGAAGAAGGTCGACGGCGTGCGCGCCGCGGCCGATGTCGTCGAAGCCCCGGGCGGAGTGCTCGGGCTGCTCGCGGGGGTGTATGTCGCGGACGACCTCGACGCCGCCCGCGCGGCATACCGATCGATCGGCGATGCGACGTTCGTCACGCGCCAGGGCGACGTGCTCACCCGGTTCGTGCTGCGCGGCGGATCGGGCGCCAAGCGCTCGCGCGTCGAGCTCGTCGCCGAGCGCGACGCCGCTGCCACCAAGCTCGCCACGGTCACGACGCAGATCGAGCGCACGAAGTTCGCGCTCGCCGAGAAGCGCGGTGCGCTCGAGACGGCGAAGACCGGTGCCGCGGCCGCCCTCGCCGCACTGCGCGAGTACGACGCCGCCCTCGCCGCCCAGTCGGAGCAGCTCTCGCGCTTCCGCATCCAGCTCGAGGCCGCGCAGGCGGAATGGGAGCGGCTCTCGTCCGCGGTCGAGGTCTCCGCGGAAGCCGTGCGCGAGGCGGAGGTCGTGGTCGAGAAGGCCAAGTCCGATCGGGCGGCGTTCGAGTCAGCGCCCAAGCCGATGCTGGATGCCTCGGCTCGCGATGGCGTCCTGGCCGAGGTCGAGGCGGCTCGCGCCGCCGAGCTCGAGCTGCGCATCCAGCTCGAGACCATCCGCGAGCGCGTGCGGGCGGAACGGGCCCGGGCCGAGTCCCTCGCCCAGCAGCTCATCGCCGAGCGCGAGGCAGCGGAGGAGCAGGCCCGGCTCACGGTCATCCGTCAGCGTCAGGTTGCCGCCGCCAACCAGGTCATCGCCGCGCTGCCCGCGGTGCTGGACTCCGTCGACCGGTCGGTGTCGGAGGCACGCCTGCGCCTCGCGGCCCGCGAGTCGGAGCGCAGCGCCCAGAACGAGGAGCTCGCGACCCTGCGCCGCGAGGAGGTCTCGCTGCGCGAGCGGCTCTTCGCCATCAGCGAGAACGTGCACGGCCTCGAGATGCAGATCTACGAGAAGAAGCTGCACCTCTCCACGCTGCTCGAGCGCGCGGGCGAGGAGCTCGGCCTAGTGGAGGACGTGCTCGTCGCGGAGTACGGGCCCGAGGTTCCGGTGCCCGTCGACACGCGCCCTGAGGCTCTCGAAGGGCAGGAGCTCGAGGACGCTTCGAGTGCCTCAGCGACCGTGCCCTTCGTGCGCATCGAGCAGCAGGCGCGTCTTGCCGCGGCGGAGCGCAAGCTCGCCCAGCTGGGCCGCGTCAACCCGCTCGCCCTCGAGGAGTTCGACGCCCTCGAGCAGCGCCACAAGTTCCTGACGGAGCAGCTCACCGACCTCACGAACACCCGCAAGGACCTGCTGACGATCATCGAGGAGATCGACGAGAAGATGCAGGACATCTTCGGCAGCGCGTTCGAGGACACGAAGGCCGCCTTCAACCAAGTGTTCCCGATCCTCTTCCCCGGCGGCACCGGCAGCATCCACCTCACCGACCCCGAGAACATGCTCACGACGGGCATCGAGGTCACGGTGAAGCCCGCGGGCAAGAAGATCGAGCGGCTGTCGCTGCTCAGCGGTGGCGAGCGCAGCCTCGCCGCGGTCGCCCTGCTCATCGCGATCTTCAAGGCCCGCCCCAGCCCGTTCTACATCATGGACGAGGTCGAGGCCGCGCTCGACGACGCCAACCTCGGGCGCCTGCTCACGATCTTCGAAGACCTGCGCCAGACGAGCCAGCTCATCGTCATCACGCACCAGAAGCGCACCATGGAGATCGCCGACGCGCTCTACGGCGTCTCGATGCGGGCCGACGGCATCAGCGCGGTAGTCGGCCAGCGCGTCAACACCGAGAAGGCGAGCTAGCCATGGCACCCAGCTGGTCACTCTCCACGGCCCTCAAGGGCATGTTCTCGCGCGCGACCATCGACGAGACCACGTGGGACGACCTCGAAGACGCGCTCATCTCGGCGGACTTCGGCCCTGACATCACCGAGTCCGTGGTCGATGAGCTCCGTGCTGCCGTGGCCAAGTACCGCACAACGGATCCGACCGACCTCAAGCGAATGCTCCGCGAGAACCTCGAGGAGCGCCTCGCGCGGCTCGACCCGACCCTGCACCTGAGCGCCCGTCCGGCGGTCGTGCTCGTGGTGGGCGTGAACGGCGTCGGCAAGACGACGACCATCGGCAAGTTCGCCAAGTTCCTCACCGGCTACGGGCGCACCGTCGTCGTCGGGGCAGCGGACACCTTCCGCGCGGCGGCGGTGGAGCAGCTCGCGACGTGGGCCGAGCGCGGGGGAGCCGCGATCGTCAAGCCGCAGCAGCAGGGGCAGGACCCGGCATCCGTCGCGTTCCAGACCGTCGAGCGCGCGCAGCGCGAGGGCATCGAGATCGCGATCATCGACACCGCGGGCCGCCTGCAGACCAAGAGCGGTCTCATGGACGAGCTCGGCAAGATACGCCGCGTGCTCGAGAAGCAGGTCGAGATCGCCGAGGTGCTCCTCGTGCTCGACGCCACGACGGGCCAGAACGGGCTCTCGCAGGCGCAGGCGTTCATCGAGTTCGCGGGGGTGACGGGCCTCGTGCTCACCAAGCTCGACGGCTCGGCGAAGGGCGGTTTCGTGCTCGCGGTTCAGGAGCGCACGGGCATTCCCATCAAGCTCGTCGGTCAGGGCGAGGGCATCAACGACCTCACGGGCTTCACTCCGCACGTCTTCGTGCAGGGGCTGGTCGGCTGATGAACGCCAAGCGCGGGGTGGTGCCGCTGCTCATCGCGATCGTCGCCGACATCGTGCTGTGGGTCTCGTTCACGAACGGCATCAGCGCCGCGCTCGACGGGTCGGGCTCCGGCGCCGGCGCGTGGCCGGTCGTCTTCCTGATCGCGCTCGTGTTCCTGTTGCTGGCGGGTGCGATGGCCATCACGCGGCTCTTCCGCCGCGAGTCGATCGTCGTCAACACCATCACCACGGTGCTGTTCGCCATCCCCGTCGCGATCCTGCTGTGGGTCTGGGCGGTCAACCGCTAGTTGGCGGCGCGGTGCACCTCGCGGTAGGCGAGGTAGCGCTCCGCATTCTCCCGGATGCCCGTGCGCTCCTGAACCGTGAGCTCGCGCCGCACCTTCGCGGGTACGCCCGCGACGAGTGACCCCGGCGGCACGATCGTGCCCTCGAGCACGACCGCTCCGGCCGCCACGAGCGAGCCCGCGCCGATGACCGCGTTGCCGAGGACGGTCGCTCCCATGCCGATGAGCGAGCCGTCCTCGACCGTGCATCCGTGCAGCACGGCCGCGTGACCCACGCTCACGTTCGCCCCGATGATCGTGGGCTTGCCGCTGTCGCAGTGCACGACGACGTTGTCCTGAATGTTCGAGCCCGTGCCCAGCGTGATCGAGTCGACGTCTGCGCGCAGCACCGCGCCGTAGAACACGCTCGAGTTCTCGGCGAGGGTGACGGCGCCGACGAGCGTCGCGTTGGGGGCGACCCAGGCGGAGGCGGGAACCGAGGGCGTGCTACCGGGCAGCGGGACGATGAGGGCCATGCGCCTACCGTAGCGAAGGCAGCCGGGCCGCGACCTCGCGCAGCACGTCCTCGCTGCCGGCGTACACGCCCTGAGCGCGCGGCCAGTGGGCGATCACATCGGTGAAGCCGAGCTCGGCGGCGCGGCCCACCGTGTCTTCGAAGGCGGCGACGCTCGAGAGCGAGTACAGCCCGCCGGAGTCGATCGACAGGTGCCGGTCGATGCTCCGCGGGTCGCGCCCCGCGGCGGTGGCGGCGTCGTCGAGTCGCGCCGCGAGCTGCGCGACGGATGCCCACCACTCGTCGCCCGTGACCCCCTCCGGCCCCGTGCTCACCCACGCGGAGGCATGCCGTGCCACGACGCCGAGCCCCTTCGGCCCGTTCGCCGCGAGCACGAACGGAACGCGCGGCAGCTGCGCGGGCGTCCCCACCATGCGCGCACCCACAGCGGTGAACCACTCGCCGCTGCGGCTCACGCCGCCCGACCCTTCCGGCTCGAAGCGCAGCAGCTCGTCGAGCAGCTCGACAAACTCGACGAACCGCGCGTGCCGCTGCCCGGGGCTCAGCAGCTGCTGCCCGAGCACCGTGGCGTCGAAGCCCGTGCCGCCCGACCCGATACCGAGCAGCACCCGACCGCCCGAGACGTCGTCCAGGGTGGCGACATCCTTCGCGAAGGTGACCGGATGCCGGAAGTTCGGCGATGACACGAATGTGCCGAGGCGGATCGTCGAGGTCACCCCGGCTGCCGCGACGAGAGTCGGGATCGTGGCGCCCCAGGGCTCGTCGGCGAGCGTGCGCCACGAGAGGTGGTCGTACGTCCACGCGTGGTCGAAGCCGAGCGTCTCGGCCTCCGCCCATTTCCGTCGGGCGGTGGCCCAGGGGTCTTGGGGCAGGATGACGATACCGAAGCGCATAGGCCGAGCGTAATAAACTGGCCAGACCATGGCACTCTTCGGAAACCTCACCGACCGTCTCGCAGAGACCTTCAAGAATCTGCGCGGCAAGGGCAAGCTCAGCCCGGCCGACGTCGATGGCACGGTTCGCGAGATCCGGCGCGCCCTTCTCGACGCCGACGTCGCACTCGAGGTGGTCAAGGACTTCACGGGCCGCGTGCGCGAGCGCGCGCTGGGCGACGAGGTCTCCAAGGCACTCAACCCCGCGCAGCAGGTGGTGCAGATCGTCAACGACGAGCTGATCACGATCCTCGGCGGGGAGGCGCGGCGCATCCAGTTCGCCAAGAACCCGCCGACGGTCATCATGCTCGCGGGCCTTCAGGGTGCCGGTAAGACGACCCTCGCGGGCAAGCTCGCGAAGTGGCTCAAGTCCGAGGGCCACACGCCCATGCTCGTGGCCGCCGACCTCCAGCGCCCCAACGCCGTCACCCAGCTGCAGGTCGTGGGGGAGCAGGCGGGCGTGGCCGTGTACGCGCCCGAGCCCGGCAACGGCAAGGGCGACCCCGTGAAGGTGTCCAAGGACGCCATCAAGGAGGCGACGCGCAAACAGTACGACGTGGTCATCGTCGACACGGCCGGCCGCCTCGGCGTCGACGCGGAGCTCATGAAGCAGGCCGCCAACATCCGGAAGGCCGTCGACCCCGACGAGGTGCTCTTCGTCATCGACGCCATGATCGGCCAGGACGCCGTGACGACGGCGCGCGCCTTCCAGGCGGGCGTGGACTTCACGGGCGTGGTGCTCTCGAAGCTCGACGGTGACGCCCGCGGTGGTGCGGCGCTCTCGGTGGCCTCCGTAACCGGCCGCCCGATCATGTTCGCGTCCACCGGCGAGGGTCTCGACGACTTCGAGCCGTTCCACCCCGACCGCATGGCGAGCCGCATCCTCGACCTCGGTGACATCCTCACCCTCATCGAGCAGGCGCAGAAGAACTTCGACGAGGAGGAGGCGAAGAAGGTCGCGGAGAAGTTCGCGACCGACACGTTCACCCTCGAGGACTTCCTCGCCCAGATGCAGCAGCTCAAGAACATGGGCTCCATCAAGAACATGCTCGGCATGCTTCCGGGCGCGAAGGGCATGCGCCAGCAGCTCGACAACTTCGACGAGTCCGAGATCACGCGCACCGAGGCGATCATCCAGTCGATGACGCTGCAGGAGCGCCGCGTGCCCAAGGTGCTCAACGGCTCGCGCCGCGTGCGCATCGCCAAGGGCTCCGGCACCACGGTCACCGAGGTCAACGCGCTCGTCAACCGGTTCGAGCAGGCCGCGAAGATGATGAAGACCGTCGCGCGCGGCGGCACCCCGCAGATTCCCGGCATGGGGCCGATTCCCGGTCAGAAGTTCGGGGGCGCGAAGCAGCAGCCGAAGAAGAAGGGCTCCAAGTCGGGCAACCCCGCCAAGCGCGCTGCCGAGAACGCCGCGCTCGCGGCCGGGGCATCCGTCAAGCCGGCCGCCGCGGGCTCGGGCTTCGGCCTCGGGTCCAAGCCGGGAGGACCGAGCGAGGAAGAGCTCGCGTCGCTGCAGAAGTTCCTCGGCCGCTAACGGCTGTAGCGTGAAGCAATGACTGTTTCACGCCCCGTCCGCCTGGGAGTCCAGGTCCAGCCCCAGCACGCCACCTATCCGAAGATCCGCGACACGGTTCGCGAGCTCGAGGAACTCGGCGTCGACATCCTCTTCAACTGGGACCACTTCTTCCCGCTCAGCGGCGAGCCCGACGGCCTGCACTTCGAGGCGTGGACAGAGCTCGCGTCGTGGGCCGAGATCACGAGCCGCGTCGAGTTCGGCACGCTCGTGAACTGCAACAGCTACCGCAACGCCGACCTGCAGGCAGACATGGCCCGCACCCTCGACCACATCAGCGGCGGCCGGTTCATCTTCGGCACCGGCTCTGGCTGGTTCGAGCGCGACTACGACGAGTACGGCTACGAGTTCGGCACGGCGGGCCAGCGGCTCGACGCGCTCGCCGAGGCACTCCCCAAGATCGAGGCGCGCTGGGCCAAGCTCAACCCCCCGCCCGTGCGCGACATCCCGTGCTCATCGGCGGCGGAGGCGAGAAGAAGACCCTCCGCATCGTCGCGCAGCACGCCGACATCTGGCACAGCTTCACCGCGCCCGACGACCTCCAGCGCAAGCTCGACATCCTCGCGGAGCACGGTGCGGCCGTGGGTCGCGACGTCAGCCAGATCGAGATCTCGAACGAGCTGCGCAACCGCGACGAGGCGTATGCCGACTCGCTGCGCGAGCTGGGCGTGACCCTCTTCACGCTCGGCATTACCGGCCCCGACTACGACCTCGCGCCGGTGAAGCGCTGGCTGGCGTGGCGCGACGCGCAGAACTAGCCATAGTTTCGGCGGCTTTCGGCCATCGTGCTCCGGGAGGGGCACGAAGGTCGGGGGCCGCCACTAGCGTGGGCACGTGAATCAGCCCCGCCCTACTCCCTTGGTCTTTATCGCGATCGGCGTCACGATCCTCGCCTGGGCGAGCGCCTTCATCGTCATCCGGGGCACGGGCCAGTACTTCTCGGGCGGCGCGCTCGCCCTGGGCCGGCTGGTGGTCGGTACCGTGCTGCTCGGCATCGTGGTGCTCCTCGGTCGCAAGTGGGTGGCGCCCAACCGCCGTGAGTGGCTGCAGATCATCGGCTTCGGCGTGCTGTGGTTCGGCGCGTACAACGTCGCCCTGAACACCGCAGAGCAGTCCCTCGACGCGGGCACCACCGCGATGATCGTCAACATCGGCCCCATCCTCATCGCGCTCGGCGCCGGCGTCTTCCTGCGCGAGGGCATCCCGAAGTGGCTCGCGATCGGGGCAGGGGTGGCCTTCCTCGGTGTCGTGCTCATCGGCTTCGGCACGGGTGCGAAAGAGCTCGGCAACGGCGTGGGCGTGGCCCTCGCCCTGGTCGCGGCCGTGACCTATGCCGCGGGCGTCCTGCTGCAGAAGCCCGCACTCAAGCGCCTGCCGAACGCGCAGGTCACGTGGCTCGGCTGCGCCATCGGCATGGTCGCGACCCTGCCGTTCGCGGGCGATCTGGTGCGTGACCTCACGGATGCCCCAGCGCACGCCATCGTCGGCATGCTGTACCTCGGGGCCATTCCCACGGCTCTCGCGTTCAGCACCTGGGCCTACGCCCTCTCGCGCATGCCCGCCGGCCAGCTCGGCGTCTCGACCTACATCGTGCCCCCGCTCGCCATCATCCTGGGCGTGCTCGTCTTCCAGGAGGTGCCCGCGGTGCTCGCCGTCGTGGGTGGCGCGGTGTGCCTCGTGGGCGTCGCGCTCTCGCGTCGTCGACCCCGAGTGCCCGAATCCGCACACAGCGATTCTCTGTCTGCGTAGAAACGTGGCAGAATAGCCAGTCGAGTCCTTTCGCGCCGACCCTCTAATCAGCAGCGACGGATTCCCTCAGAGCTTTTGTGCCGAGTGTGCCCCCACGCTCACGGCAGCAGTTCGCCACCAACACATTTAATTCAGGAGAATTGTGGCTGTAAAGATTCGTCTCAAGCGCATGGGCAAGATCCGTGCACCGTTCTACCGCATCGTCGTTGCCGACTCCCGCGCCAAGCGCGACGGTCGCGCGATCGAGGAGATCGGCAAGTACCACCCGACCGAGGAGCCCTCGTTCATCGAGGTCAAGTCCGACCGTGCGCAGTACTGGCTCGGCGTCGGCGCTCAGCCGTCCCCGCAGGTTGAGGCGATCCTCAAGCTCACGGGCGACTGGGGCATCTTCAAGGGT
>CAIXMB010000196.1 GCA_903920435.1 uncultured Actinomycetes bacterium | reverse complement strand
CGCTCCAGCAGGCGGGAGTGCAGGTAGAACACGTCGCCGGGGTACGCTTCGCGTCCCGGCGGGCGACGCAGCAGCAGGGAAACGGCGCGGTAGGCCTCTGCCTGCTTGGACAGGTCATCGAAGACGATGAGAACGTGCTTGCCCGCGTACATCCAGTGCTGGCCGATGGCCGAACCGGTGTAGGGCGCGAGGTACTTGAAGCCGGCCGGGTCGGAGGCGGGAGCGGCGACGATCGTCGTGTACTCCATGGCTCCGGCGTCTTCGAGCGCGCCCTTGACGGCGGCGATCGTCGAGCCCTTCTGGCCGATGGCGACGTAGATGCAGCGCACCTGCTTGTTGGTGTCGCCCGACTCCCAGTTGGCCTTCTGGTTGATGATCGTGTCGATCGCGATGGCGGTCTTGCCGGTCTGGCGGTCGCCGATGATGAGCTGGCGCTGGCCGCGGCCGATCGGGATCATGGCGTCGATGGCCTTGATGCCGGTCTGCATGGGCTCGTGCACGCTCTTGCGCTGCATGACGCCGGGCGCCTGGAGCTCGAGGGCGCGGCGCGCGTCTGCCTTGATGTCGCCGAGGCCGTCGATCGGGGCGCCGAGCGGGTCGACGACGCGGCCGAGGAACGCGTCGCCCACGGGAACGGAGAGGACTTCGCCCGTGCGGGTGACCTCCATGCCCTCGACGATGCCGGTGAACTCACCCAGGATGACGACACCGATCTCGTCCTCGTCGAGGTTCTGCGCGAGGCCGAGCGTGCCGTCGGAGAACTTGATGAGCTCGTTCGCCATGACGCCCGGGAGGCCCTCGACGTGGGCGATGCCGTCGGCGGCGTCGATGACGTAGCCGACCTCGGTCTTCGAGGCGGAGCCGGGCTCGTAGGCCTTGACGAAGTCCTTGAGCGCGTCGCGGATCTCGTCGGGGCTGATCGTGAGTTCTGCCATTGTCTTGTTCCTTCTTGGTAGTTCGCTAGCCAGCGAGCTGGAGCCTGAGGTCGTTGATGCGGGTGGCGACGCTGCCGTCGATGACGTCGTCACCGATCTGCACGCGCACTCCGCCGATGATGGAGGGGTCGATGACCGCGTTGATGCGCAGGTCGCGGCCGTGGCTCTTCGCGAGCCCGGCGCGCAGGCGCTCGAGCTGCGCGGCACTCAGCGGTGCGGCCGAGATGACCGTGGCGACCGCGAGGCCCGCCTGGTCGGCGACGATGGCCGCAGCGGTGCGGATGAGCTCGCCGATGCGGCGGCCGCGCGGCTGCTGCACGAGGTGGTCGACGATCGCGAGCGTCTGGGCGCTCGCCTTCTTCGAGAGGAGCGTGGTGACCAGCGCCGACTTGGCAGCCGACGAGCCCAGCTTGCTGCCGACCGCGAGCTCGAGCTCGGGGTCGGACGAGACAGCGGCACCGAACGAGAACAGCTCGCCCTCGAGCGAGTCCCCCTTGGCTGCGGCGCCCTTGTCGAATGACGAGGCGACGGCACGGATGCCCACCTCTTCGATGCCGGCGAGCAGGTCATCCGGGCTCGACCAGCGCGACGCGACGATCTCGGAGAGCAGCGTGCGCGCGGGAGCGCCGATCGCGCCGAACACCTGGGCGATCACGCCGGCCTTGACCGAGGCGGCAGCGGAGGGGTCGGCGAGGGCCGAGCGCAGCTGCGCCGATCCGCCGATGACGCGGGCGGCCTCGAAGAGCTGCGTGCCGGCCGCCAGGGCGTCCTTCGCTGCAACCTTCGTGAGCGCGTTGCGGGCAACGCCCAGCGCCTCCCTCGTTGCCGATCCCACTACTTCTTCGCCTTCGTCTTCTCGTCGGACTCGAGGTCGGCGAGGAACTGGTCGACGAGCGCCGACGCCTTCTTGTCGTCGCTGAGGCTCTGGCCGATGACACCGGAGGCGAGGTCGATCGCGAGCGAGCCGACCTCGGCACGCAGCGAGACGAGGGCGCTCTGGCGCTCCGCCTCGATGGTCGCCTGGGCGTTCGCCGTGATGCGCGCGGCCTCGATCGACGCCTGCTCCTTGAGCTCGTTCAGGATCTTCGTGCCGTCCTGGCGGGCCTGGTCACGGATCTTCGCCGCCTCGGCGCGACCCTCCGCGAGCTGGTCCGTGTACTGGGCGAGAGCAGCTGCGGCCTCCGCCTGGGCGATCTCCGCCTTCTTGATGCCGCCCTCGATGGCTTCCGCGCGCTCGTCGAGCGTCTTCTTGATCGCGGGAAGGAACTTCCACACGAAGAAGACGAGGATGATCGCGAAGCACACCGCCGACCAGATGAGGTCGGGAGTGGCCGGAAGCAGCGGGTTGATGACGTCAGGCGTCGTGCCCTCTGGATCAGCGGCGAGGAGGGTGCTGAGCATCCCTGGCTCCTTTATCGATAACGAGGTGAGTGATTAGGAGGGGAACGGGATGAACGCCACGGCGATCGCGATGAAGGCGAGTGCCTCCGTGAACGCGATACCGAGGAACATCAGGCCCGTCAGGCGGCCCTGGAGCTCGGGCTGGCGGGCAACCGACTCGACGGTCTTGCCGACGACGATACCCACGCCGATGGCCGGGCCGATCGTCGCGATGCCGAAGGCGATCGGGGCGATGTTACCGGTGAGCTCGGCGACGTTGGTGATGGGGTCCACGTTATGTGTTTCCTTCCGTGATGGTTCTTGTTGGTTCGTGCAAAACTCTGGCGGGTGCCAGGTTCGAGCGGTGGTTACGACTAGTGCTCGTCAGCCAGCGCGAGCTGGATGTACGCGGCGGTGAGGAACGTGAAGACGTACGCCTGCAGTACGGCGACGAGGAGCTCGAAGATCGTGAAGATCAAGCCGAACGCGAGTGTGCCGATGCTGAGGAAGTTGAACCCGCCCACCGGCATGAGCGTGAGGAAGAACGACGTCGCCGAGAAGCACAGCACCAGGAGCATGTGCCCGGCGATCATGTTCATGAGGAGTCGGAGGGTGAGGGTGACCGGGCGCAGGATGAACGTCGAGAGGAACTCGATGGGGGTCACGATCACGTAGAGCGCCTTCGGCACCCCCGAGGGGAACAGCGATGCCTTGAAGAAGCCGGCGCCGTGCCGCTTGATGCCCGCGTAGATGAAGACGACGTAGGCGACGAGGGCCAGCACGAGCGGGAACCCGATGACGGACGTGCCCGCGATGTTGAGCCCGGGGATGATTCCCGAGATGTTGAGCGCGAGGATCGCGAAGAACATCGAGATGAGCAGCGGGGCGAACCGCGCGCCGTCTTTCACGCCGAGGTTGCCCTCGACGATGTTGCTGCGCACGAAGCCCGTCGCGAACTCGAGGATCGTCTGGCCGCGGCCCGGAACGACCTTCATGCGGCGCGTGCCCAGCCAGAACAGCAGGAGCAGCACGGCGACCATGAAGAAGCGCACCAGCATGACGCGGTTGATCTCGAACGGCGTGCCGGGGAAGAGCAGGACCTCCGGGAAGAACTCCTCGAGGGAAGGCCCGTGGAACCCACTGTCGCCGGATCCGTCATCGGTGGCGAGGGTAATGAGGGTGAGAGCGTGGTGTAGCAGCGCTATCTCCAGAATCGGGGCACGTCACCGTGCGGCGATGAAAAGTTGGGGGGCGTTCGTTGACAACCCTATCAAAGTTCTACGGGCTGTCGAACTCATATCTCTTAGTGCGTGCTGCGCTCGGCGTCGCCGGGCAGCTCGACGTCGCCCACATACGGCACCCGGGCGCCGAGGTACGCGACGACGTCGACGACCAAGCTGCCGATCACCGCGACGAGGATCGAGAAGAACAGGATGAGCGGCTCGATGAACGGCTGGTTGCGCAGCAGCACGAGGATCACGATGAACACCACGAACTTGAGCAGCCACACCCCGAGCACGATGCCGAAGAACAGTGTGCTCGACGCCTCGCCCTTCGTGACGCGGGCCGCGAGCACGATGCTGAGCGCCGTGAAGCCCATGAAGAGCGCGGTGAGGCCCGCACCGATGAGTGCGCTCACGAGACCGGCGGAGCCCGCGATCAGGTACCCGACGACGGAGCCGATGACGGCGATCGCGACGGTGAGGATGGCCCCGTAGACGAGGGCGCGGGCGAGGATCGTTGCAGTCTTCATTTCGTCACTTCCGTGGGGTGGGCGAGGTCGTCCTCTTCCGAGGCGGCGTCGAGGCCGTCGTAGCGGGCGACGTCGGCCGTGGCATCCGGGTCGTCGATGCCCGTGGACTGGGCGACCGACTCGAGCGCTTTGCGCTTGCTGAGCGGCGACAGGGTGATGATCGTGAGGATCACGAGGCCCGCGACGATGAGCAGGGTCGCCATGTACCAGGGCATGAACATGTAGGCGAGGCAGCCGAGGGAGACCACGAGGGTCCAGCCGTAGAAGATGAGCACCGCGTGCAGGTGCGAGTGGCCCATGTCGAGCAGGCGGTGGTGCAGGTGCTTGCGGTCGGCAGTGAAGGGCGACTTGCCCGCGCGGAGGCGGCGCGTGACCGCGAGCCCGAAGTCGAGCAGCGGCACCACGAGCACGGCGAACGGCAGCAGGATCGGGATGAACCCGGGCACGAGCGACGCCGTGAACTGGTCGGGGCGGGTCGCGAAGTCGGAGTTGACCTGGCCCGTCACGAGGATCGCGGAGGCCGCCATGAGCAGGCCGGTCAGCAGCGCGCCCGCATCGCCCATGAAGAGCCGCGCCGGATGGAAGTTGAGCGGCAGGAAGCCCACGCACGCGCCGATGAGCACGGCGGTCGTGAGCGACGCGAGGTTGAAGTACTCCGTCTGGGCCTGCAGCTGCAGCAGGTAGATGTAGACGAAGAACACCCCGTTGGCGATGAGCGCGACGCCCGCGACGAGGCCGTCGAGCCCGTCGATGAAGTTGATGGCGTTCATCACGAGCACGATCGCGAACACCGTGATGATGAGCGAGACGTACGGCGAGACGATCACCTGGCCCGCGAGCGGGAGGGTGGAGACCTGGATGCCCTGCCAGGCCAGCAGGCCCGCGGCGATCACCTGGCCGGCGAGCTTGGTGAGCCAGTCGAGGTCCCAGATGTCGTCGGCGACGCCGATGAGCACGATGATGAGCGCGGCCCCGCCGAGGCCCAGCACCTTGCCCGGCTCGGTGAAGACGATGCTGAAGTTGCTCAACTGCGTGGCGACGAGGAACGCGACGACCATGCCGAGGAACATCGCGACGCCGCCCAGCCGCGGGGTGGGGCGCGTGTGCACGTCGCGCTCGCGGATCTTCGGGTACAGCCGGTACTTCGTGCTGAGCTTCCAGATGACGATCGCGAGCCCGAAGGTCACGACCGCCGAGATGCCCGTGACGAGGACGTAGAAGACTATGCGCACTTGTCGGCCCCCACGAGGGCACGGATGTCCGCTGCCGGGATGACCCCGTCGCGGACGATGCGCAACTTCCCCTCAGGGGCCAGGAGCCCGGTGGCGTCGACGATCGTGGACGCGAGCTCGCCCCCCGGGCCGTCATCGAGGTAGAGCGCGACCGAGTCGCCGAGCATCCGTTCGGCGTCCTGGGCGGTCGTGGCTGCGGGCTGGCCCGTCAGGTTGGCGCTCGACACCGCGAGCGGGCCCGTCTCGGAGAGCAGCTCGAGCGCGATGCGGCTCGCGGGCATGCGCAAGGCGACGGTGCCGCGGGTCTCCCCCAAGTCCCACGCGAGTGAGGACTGCGCGGGCAGGATGATCGTGAGCCCGCCCGGCCAGAAGGCGGCGACGAGCGCGCGCACCTCGTCGGGCACGCTCTCGGCGAGCGCGTCGAGCGTCGGGATGCCCGGGATGAGCACGGGCGGGGGCGACTGGCGCGTGCGGCCCTTGGCGTCGATGAGCTTCTGCACGGCGGCGGGGTTGAACGCGTCGGCCGCGACGCCGTAGACGGTGTCGGTGGGGATGACGACGAGATCACCACGGCCGATGGCGGTTCTCGCGAGCCGCATGCCGGTGAGGAGCTCGGCTTCGACCGAGCAGTCGTAGATGGGGGCCATGTCCCGACAATCGTACCCGTCGGATCAGTGCGAGACTGGAGAGCCCGTGGACCTCTACTTCTTCGACCTCGACAAGACGCTCTACGCGTACGACTTCCGCTACCGACTGCCGGAGTTGGCGCGCCTGAGCGGCGCTTCGCAGTACGCGCTCGCCTCGCGCTGGTGGGCCGCCGGCTACGAGGCCCGCGCCGAGGCCGGCGAGTGGCCGACCGCCGACGAGTACCTCGACGAGTTCTCGCGCGTCACCGAGTCGCGCCGCCTCTCGCTCGAGGAGTGGGCGTCGGCGCGCAGGCTCGCCATGACGCGCATCCCGGGCAGCATCGACGCCCTCCGCCGCGCCGCCGAGCTCGGCACCGTCTCGCTGCTCTCCAACAACCCGGCCGCGACGGCGACGGCGCTGCCGCTGCTCGCACCCGACGTCGTCGAGATCCTCGGGCCGAACCGCCTGTTCAGCTACCAGCTGCGCGCGCGCAAGCCCGGCGAGGAGATCTACCGGCGCGCGCTCGAGCACTACGGCGCTGCGGCGGAGGACTGCTTCTTCGCCGACGACTCCGCCGCCAACATCGCTGGGGCACGGGCGGTGGGGATCACCTCCCACCAGCTGACCTCGCACGACGGCGTCTTCGACACGGATGCCCTCCTCGCCGCGATCGAGACCTTCGCCGGGAGGCGCGCATGACCCTGCTCTTCATCTTCGACATGGACGACGTGCTCTACGAGTACGACTGGCGCGTGCGGATGGCGGGAATGACCGCCCTTACCGGCTACTCGCTCGACGAGCTGCGGCGCCGGTGGTGGCACGACGAGGGCGAGTGGGCGGCCGAGGCCGGTGTGTACCGCACGGCCGACGAGTACCTCTCCGCCTTCCGAGCGGCGATGGGCCGCGACATCGACGAGGACGCGTGGGTGCGGGTGCGCGGCGAGGCGATGACGGCGTGGCCGGAGTCGCTCGCGGCGGTGCGCCGGGCATCCGAGCTGGGGCAGGTCACGCTCCTCACGAACAACGGCGCCCTCGTGGGCAAGCACCTCGCCACGCTGGCGCCCGAGCTCGTTGAGCTGTTCGGCGACCACCTCTTCACGTCGAGCCACTACGGGGCGCGCAAGCCCGACCCCGCGGTGTTCGAGCGGGTGCTGGAGGCCTACGGCGTTCCCGCCGAGCACGCGTTCTTCGCCGACGACATGCGCGTCAACGTCGAGGGCGCGCAGAGCGTGGGCATCACCGCCTACCGCTTCGGCACACCCGAGGGCCTCCTCGCGGCGATCGAGGAGTTCGCCGCGAGCCGGGTCGGCGTCTAGCGCCGACTCACCTCGCCCGAGCCCGAGCTGTCCTCGGTGACCTCGGGCCGGCCCTCGTAGACGACGGAGCCCGCACCCGAGATCGACACGTCGAGGGTGTCGGATGCCGCGACCTCGAGGTCGCCCGAGCCGTCGAGGTCGATCGTGACCGCCGCTGCGTCGAGCTCATCGGCGCGCACGTCGGCCGAGCCGTCGATCGAGACGGTGAACTCGTCGGTGCGCCCGCTCAGCTCCACATCGCCGGAGCCGCTGATCGACAGGGTGACCGACCCGGCGTCGATGTCGTCGATGTCGACGTCACCGGATCCGTTGATCTCGATCACCAGGTCGTCACCGGGCACGTCGGAGTCGACGTCGCCCGAGCCGTTGATCTCGAGCCCCTCGAGGCTCGGGAGGGTGAGCTCGTAGCTGATCCGGCCGAGCGCGAACCCGGGGGTACCGGGCTTCACACCCAGGTCGAGCACACCCTTGCTCACCGAGGACGTGAGGCGGTCGAGCACGGCCGCCGGCGCGCTCACGACGAGCGAAGGCTCGCCCTCGCGGATCGTGAGGGTGCCCGAGGTGCCGAGAACGACGGAGGTCGCGGCAGCGATATCGCGGTCCTCCGTGACGATCGGGCCCTTCGGGGCGAATGCGCAGCCCGAGAGGGCGAGCACGGTGACGGCGGGCAGGGCGATGACGGGGAGAAGGCGCATGACACAAGGCTAGGAACGGCGGCCGGCGCGCACCCGGGGGCAGACCCCCCAGTTCCTAGTGGGGGTCTAGCGCAGGGCCGTCGTCGCGCGGTCGCGCCCGAGGAGGTCGCGGTGGTGGGCGATCGCGGTCCAGCCGTCGGCCGCGAGCAGGCCTGCGATGTCGGCGGACTGCACCTCGCCGTGCTCGAGCACGAGGGTGCCGCCGCGGCGCAGCAGGCGCTGGGCCGTCGTCGAGACCTGTCGCACGATGTCGAGCCCGTCCTCGCCGCCGTAGAGCGCGATCTCCGGGTCGAACAGGCGCACCTCGGGGTCGCGCGGCACGGCGCCGAGCGGGATGTACGGCGGATTCGAGATGACGACGTCGACGGTGCCGTCGAGCTCGGGCAGCGCGTCGGCGAGATCGACGAACACGGGGGTCGCGTTGGCGGCGCCCACGGTGCGGAAGTTCTGCCGCGTCCACACGTACGCGCGGGGTGAGACCTCGACGCCGTACACGCGCGCGTGGGGCACCTCGGTGGCCATGGCGAGGGCGATCGCGCCGCTGCCGGTTCCGAGGTCGACTGCGACGGGCTGCGGCGACGCCGTCGCGGCGAGCGCGTCGATGGCGAATTGCACGACGGTCTCGGTCTCGGGCCGGGGCACGAACACGCCGGGCCCGACGGCGAGCTCGAGCTGCCGGAAGGCCGCCGTGCCCGTGATGTGCTGCAGCGGCTCGCGGGCGGCGCGGCGCTCCACGAGTCCCGAGATGGTGACCGAGTCGTCGCTGCTGAGCGCGGCGCCCGTCACGGCTTTCGCCTGCACCCCGCCC
Source organism: uncultured Actinomycetes bacterium (assembly GCA_903920435.1). Classification (GTDB taxonomy): domain Bacteria; phylum Actinomycetota; class Actinomycetes; order Actinomycetales; family Microbacteriaceae; genus Rhodoglobus. Next base: position 16,318 of record CAIXMB010000196.1, on the reverse strand, counting down.
CGGCTCAGGCCGAGTACGTGCCCCACGAGGAGTTCGGCATCCACGCGCGCATTCCTGATGCCCGCCCCCTCGAGCACGGTCGTCGCATGCTGGAGCAGCTCGTCAATCAGCATCGTTGCCGAGTGCCTCGAGGCGCGACTCCTCATCGGCCTGGATGCAGCTCTGGATCACCGGTTCGAGCGCGCCGTTCATGACGGCGTCGAGGTTGTAGGCCTTGTAGCCCGTGCGGTGGTCGGCGATGCGGTTCTCGGGGAAGTTGTACGTGCGGATGCGCTCCGACCGGTCCATCGTGCGGATCTGGCTCTTGCGGTACTCCGACGCCTCGGCGTCGGCCTCCTCCTGGTAGCGGGCGAGGATGCGCGCGCGCAGCACTCGCATGCCGGCCTCGCGGTTCTGCAGCTGCGACTTCTCGTTCTGCATGGCCACGACGATGCCCGTCGGGAGGTGGGTGATGCGCACGGCGGAGTCCGTCGTGTTGACCGACTGGCCACCCGGGCCGCTCGAGCGGTACACGTCGATCTTGAGGTCGTTCTGGTTGATCTCGACCTCTTCGGGCTCGTCGACCTCGGGGAAGACGAGCACGCCCGCCGCCGAGGTGTGGATGCGGCCCTGCGACTCCGTGGCCGGCACGCGCTGCACGCGGTGCACGCCGCCCTCGTACTTGAGGTGCGCCCAGATGCCCTCCGCCGGGTCGGTGGAGTTGCCCTTGAACGCGACCTGCACGTCCTTGATGCCACCGAGGTCGCTCGAGGTCTGCTCGATGATCTCGGTCTTCCACTTCTTCGACTCCGCGTAGTGCAGGTACATGCGCAGCAGGTCGCCGGCGAACAGCGCCGACTCGGCCCCGCCCTCCCCCATCTTGATCTCCATGATCACGTCACGGGCGTCGTTGGGGTCGCGCGGGATGAGCAGGCGGCGCAGCTTCTCCTGGGCCGCGTCGAGCGACTCCGTGAGGCCGGGGAGCTCGGCGGCGAATGCCTCGTCCTCCGCAGCCATCTCGGTCGCCGCGGCGACGTCGTCGGTGAGCGTGCGCCACTCCTCGTACGCCGCGACGATGCGCGCGAGCTCGGCGTAGCGCCGGTTGACCTTCTTCGACCGGGCCGGGTCTGAGTGGAGATCCGGGTCGGAAAGCTGAACCTGGAGCTCATCATGTTCGGCCAGCAGCGACTGCACTGACTCGAACACGACTAGTCCTTAGCGCCGGGCAGCGACTTCTGCACCTGCATGAGGAACTCGACGTTCGTCGAGGTCTCCTTGAGGCGGCCGAGCACGGTCTCGAGAGCCTGCTGCTGGTCGAGCCCGGCCAGCGCACGGCGCAGACCCCAGGTGACCTTGACCTCGTCGGCGCCCATGAGCATCTCCTCGCGGCGGGTGCCCGACGCGTTGACGTCGACCGCCGGGAAGATGCGCTTGTCGGCGAGCTGGCGCGAGAGGCGCAGCTCCATGTTGCCGGTGCCCTTGAACTCCTCGAAGATGACCTCGTCCATCTTGGAACCGGTCTCGACGAGCGCGGTCGCGATGATGGTGAGCGAGCCACCCTCCTCGATGTTGCGCGCGGCGCCGAAGAAGCGCTTGGGCGGGTAGAGCGCCGACGAGTCGACGCCGCCCGAGAGGATACGGCCGGATGCGGGTGCCGCGAGGTTGTACGCACGGCCGAGACGCGTGATCGAGTCGAGCAGGACGACCACGTCGTGGCCGAGCTCGACGAGGCGCTTGGCGCGCTCGATGGCGAGCTCGGCGACCGTCGTGTGGTCCTCGGCGGGGCGGTCGAACGTCGAGGCGATGACCTCGCCCTTGACCGTGCGCTGCATGTCGGTGACCTCTTCGGGCCGCTCGTCGACGAGCACGACCATGAGGTGCACCTCGGGGTTGTTCTTGGCGATCGCGTTGGCGATGGCCTGCAGCACGAGGGTCTTGCCCGCCTTGGGGGGCGAGACGATGAGGCCGCGCTGGCCCTTGCCGATCGGCGACACGAGGTCGATGATGCGGGTGGAGAGCTTGCCCGGCTCGGTCTCGAGGCGCAGGCGCTCCTGCGGGTAGAGCGGCGTGAGCTTGCCGAATTCGACGCGGTTCGCGGCATCCTCGACGGGCAGGCCGTTGATCGAGTCGATGCGCACGATCGCGTTGTACTTCTGGCGGCCCTGCTGGTTGTCGCCCTCGCGCGGCTGGCGGATGGCGCCGACGACGGCGTCTCCCTTGCGGAGGTTGTACTTCTTCACCTGGCCGAGCGAGACGTAGACGTCGTTGTTGCCCGGGAGGTAGCCCGAGGTGCGCACGAAGGCGTAGTTGTCGAGCACGTCGAGGATGCCCGCGACGGGGATGAGGACGTCGTCCTCGGTGATCTCGGGCTCGAAGTCGTCGCCGAGCTGGCCGCGGCCGCGCTTGCGGTCGCGGTAGCGGTTGCGACCGGAGCGCTCGCCGTCCTCGGCCTCGGCGCGCTGCTGCTGCGGCTGGCCGTTGCGGTTCTGGTTGTTCTGCTGCTGCTGGTTCTGCTGGCCGTTGCCCTGCTGGCGCTCGCCCTGCTGGCGCTCGCCCTGCTGGCGCTCGCTCTGCTGGCGGTCGCCGCCACCGCTGTTGCGGTTGCGGTTGCGGTTGCGCGAGGAACGGGTCGAGCCGCCCTCCTGCTCGCCCTCAGCGGCGTCGCCCTCAGCGGCGTCGCCCTCAGCGGCGTCGCCCTCAGCGGCATCGTCGGACTCCGGGGCGTCCTCGCCGACGGCGACGTCGGCGGGGGTCGGGTCTTCGGCAACGGTCTCGGCGACGTGCGAACGGGCGGAGCGCGGTGCGTTCGCGGCCGGTGCCTCGACTGCCGGGGCCTCGGCTGAGGGGGCCTCGGCTGAGGGGGCCTCTGCGGCGGCCTCGGGGGCCTGAACGACGGGCGCTCCCACGCCGGCGCCGGCGGCCGCGATGGCCTCGGTGTCGGCGCTGGTCACGCGGCGCGACGCGCGCTTGCGCACGGCGACGGGCTCCTGCGGTGCGGCCTCTTCGGCGGGCACCTGCACGCCGTCGATGTTCTCGACGGGGGGCTCGGTGGTGTTGTCCTGGTTCTCGTTGATCGCGTCCACGAGGTCTCCTTTACGAAGTTTTGAAGCGCCGCTGATGCCCAGCGAGCTGGCGAGAGCTTGCAGCTCCGCGAGCTTGAGGGTGCTCAGGTCGGCACGGGAATCCGCGCTCGTTGCACGGAGGTTGACGTCAGTCACTTACTTACGGGTTCCTTTCCCCTACCGACCCGCCCCTGTCACGGGCTTCTGTACGGCGGAGAGCTGATTCCCCCGAGCATGTCTGCGCGGATGCGCAGGAATCGAGAGCTACGGGAGAGGGGTGATGATGCGTCTTACGGACTGATGCGTCTTACGGACACAGCAACCGGGAGGCTAAGGCTGGGCCGGAGCTTCTACCTGGTGCGTGTTCACTGTAGCACCTTTGAAGTCCACGGCCAGTAGCAGCGACTGCCACCGCCCCTGCGCGTTGGCGGCCACGAGGTCGGCCGCGACGAGCCGCTGGGCGGGGTCGTTGGCGAGCACGAGGATCGACGGGCCAGCCCCCGAGACGACCGCCGCGAGTCCGTGGCCGCGCAGCGCGTGCACGAGAGCACTCGTCTCGGGCATGGCGCTGGCGCGGTAGTCCTGGTGCAGCTTGTCCTCCGTCGCCTGCAGCAGCAGCTCGGGGCTCTGGATGAGCGCGGCGATGAGCAGCGCGGAGCGCGAGACGTTGAACACCGCGTCCGCGTAGGGCACGGATGCCGGCTGCAGGCTTCGGGCGAGGGCCGTCGACACGCTGTACTCCGGCACGCACACCAGCGGCGAGACGCCCCGGTGCACGATGAGCTTCTTCGCCCGCGGGCCGTCGGGGGTCGTCCACGCGATGGTGAGCCCGCCGAACAGCGCGGGGGCGACGTTGTCGGGGTGTCCCTCGAGCTCGGTCGCGATCACGAGCATGCGCGCGAGGTCGAGCTCGACGACCGACGCGAGCAGGCCCTTGGCGGCCATGATGCCCGAGACGATGGCGGCTGCCGACGAGCCGAGTCCGCTCCCGTGCGGGATGACGTTGGTCGCGTCCAGTCGCAGACCGGGCATGGGCTGGCCCACGTGGTCGAAGGTGTACTTGATGGCGCGTGCGACGAGATTCGTCTCATCCGTGGGCACGTCGCCCTTGCCGACACCGGTGACCTCGACGTGCACGCCGGAGCCCTCGACCACGGTGACGCGCAGCTCGTCGTAGAGCGCGAGTGCGAGCCCGAGCGTGTCGAAGCCCGGGCCGAGGTTCGCCGAGGTGGCGGGAACCCTGACCGTCGCGACGAGGCCGACGGGCAGGGTCATGAAGCGCTCAGCCCGAGCACGCCCGCGATCTCGCTGATGTCGGTGGAGACGACCGTCGGGGTCACGTCGGAGCCGTCCGCCGCGCGCAGGGCCCACTGGGGGTCTTTGAGGCCGTGGCCCGTGACCGTGAGCACGACGGTGGCGTCCTTGGGGATCTCGCCCGCGTCCGCGCGCTCGAGCAGGCCCGCGACGCTGATGGCCGACGCGGGCTCGACGAAGACGCCGACCTCGGCGGAGAGGATGCGGTGCGCCTCGAGGATCTTCTCGTCGGTGATGGCGCCGAAGTAGCCGTTGCTGTGCTCGCGCGCCGCGATGGCGAGCTCCCACGACGCGGGGTTGCCGATGCGGATGGCGCTCGCGATCGTGTCGGGGTCTTTGACGACGTGGCCCACGACGATGGGCGCACTGCCCGCGGCCTGGAATCCGAACATCCGGGGCATCTTCGTGGTGATGCCGCGCTCGAGCTCCTCGTTGTAGCCACGGTGGTAGGCCGTGTAGTTGCCGGCGTTGCCGACGGGGATGAAGTGGAAGTCCGGTGCGTCCTCGAGCACCTCGACGACCTCGAAGGCCGCGGTCTTCTGGCCCTCGATGCGGTCGTTGTTCACCGAGTTCACGAGGTGCACCGGGTAGTTCGCGGCGAGGTCGCGGGCGATGTCGAGGCAGTCGTCGAAGTTGCCCTGCACCTGCAGCAGCTCAGCACCGTGCGCGATGGCCTGGGCGAGCTTGCCCATGGCGATCTTGCCCTCGGGCACGAGCACCGCCGCGGTGATGCCGGCGTGGGTTGCGTAGGCGGCGGCAGAGGCCGAGGTGTTGCCGGTCGAGGCGCAGATGATCGCCTTGGCGCCGTGCTCGACGGCCTTCGAGACGGCCATCGTCATGCCGCGGTCCTTGAACGAGCCGGTGGGGTTCATGCCCTCGAACTTGACCCAGACGCGGGCGCCGGTGCGGCGCGAGAGGGCGTCGGCGGGGATGAGCGGCGTGCCGCCCTCCCCCAGCGTGATGACGGGGGTCGACTCCGAGATGTCGAGGCGGTCGGCGTACTCGCGGAGAACTCCGCGCCATTGGTGGGCCACTTGTTACAGTCCTTCGACTCTCAGAACGGATACGACAGCACTCACGACGGGCGTGGTGGCCAGGGCCTCCACGGTAGCGGCGAGAGCGGACTCGGATGCCTCGTGCGTGATGATCACAAGGGTAGCTGTAGGGCGATCACTGTCGCCGCCGTCACGGACCGACTGCGAGACGCCCTCGACCGAGACGCCGCGGTCGCTGAACAGCGTCGCGATGGTGGCGAGCACCCCCGGCTCGTCGAGCACGGTGAGGGTGATCTGGTAGCGCGTGGTGACGCTCGCCATGGGAAGCACGGGCAGGTTCGCGTGGGTGGACTCCGCGACGCCCGGACCGCCCGCGACATGGCGGCGGGCCGCGGAGACGACGTCGCCCAGCACGGCGGACGCGGTCTGGATGCCGCCGGCACCCGCGCCGTAGAACATGAGGCTGCCCGCAGCCTCCGCCTCGACGAACACGGCGTTGTTGGCGCCGTGCACGGCCGCGAGCGGGTGGCTGAGCGGCACGAGCGCCGGATGCACGCGGGCGCTGACGCCCTCGACCCCCGCCGCGTCGGTGATGCGCTCGCAGATCGCCAGGAGCTTGACCACGTAGCCGGCCTTGCGGGCGGCGACCACCTGGTCGTGGGTCACGGTCGTCATGCCCTCGCGGTGCACCGACTCGAGCGGCACCGTGGTGTGGAACGCGAGGCTCGCGAGGATCGCGGCCTTCTGCGCGGCGTCGAAGCCCTCGACATCGGCGGTCGGGTCGGCCTCCGCGTAGCCCAGGCGCGTCGCCTCGGCGAGGGCGGCCTCGAGGCTGTCGCCCTCGGTGTCCATGCGGTCGAGGATGAAGTTCGTGGTGCCGTTGACGATGCCGAGGATGCGGCTCACCCGGTCGCCCGCGAGGCTGTCGCGCAGCGGACGGATGATCGGGATGGCCCCGCCGACGGCGGCCTCGTAGTACAGCTGGGCCCCGACCTGCTCGGCCGCCTCGAAGAGCTCGGGCCCGTGGTTCGCGAGCACCGCCTTGTTGGCGGTGATGACGTCCGCGCCCGAGTGCAGCGCCTGGAGGATGTAGGTGCGCGCGGGCTCGATGCCGCCGATGAGCTCGACGACGATGTCAGCTCCGAGGATGAGGGCCTCGGCATCCGTCGTGAACAGTTCTCTCGGGAGGTCGGTGTCGCGCTGCGCGTCGAGGTTGCGCACGGCGATGCCCACGACCTCGAGGCCTGCCCCGGCGCGCGCGGCGAGCTCGTCGCCCTGCTCGATCAGCAGGTGCGCGACCTGCGAGCCGACGCTGCCGCCGCCCAGGATCGCGACCCGGAGGTTGCGGTATTCGATCACTGTCGGGCTCCCATGTCGCGGTTCAGCAGGTCTTCCTCGGTCTCGCCCCGCACGATCACGCGCGCCTCGCCGTCGAGGACGGCGACGACCGGCGGCCGGCCCAAGTAGTTGTAGTTGCTCGCCATCGCCCAGCCGTACGCGCCCGTGGCGGGCACACCCACCAGGTCTCCCGGCTGCACGTCGGAGGGCAGGTAGTCGGCCTTGACGACGATGTCGCCCGACTCGCAGTGCTTGCCGGCGATGCGCACGAGCGCGGGCTCGGCGGTCGACGACCGGTTGGCGAGGCGCACCGAGTAGTCGGCGCCGTAGAGCGACGGTCGCACGTTGTCGCTCATGCCGCCGTCCACGCTCACGTACTTGCGCACGGCGGTGCCGTCGACCAGCACGTCCTTGATCGTCCCGACCGTGTACAGCGTGGTCGTCGACGGCCCAATGATCGACCGGCCGGGCTCGATGGCGACGACCGGCACGGGGATGCCCAGGTCAGCGGCACCGCCCGCCACGATGTCGGCGAATCGGGTGGCGATCTCGTCGATCGAGAGCGGTTCGTCGACGCTCGTGTAGGCAATGCCGAAGCCGCCGCCCAGGTTGAGCTCGGGAACCGGGCCGCCGGCCAGCAGTTCCGCGTGCAGGGCGAAGAGCCGGTGCGCCGCCTCGGCGAACCCGTCGGACTCGAAGATCTGCGAGCCGATGTGCGAGTGCAGGCCGAGGAACTCGAGGGTCGGCTCCGCGCGGATGAGCGCGACGAGCTCGGGGGCATCCGCGAGCGGGATGCCGAACTTCTGGTCCTCGCGCGCCGTCGCGAGGTACTCGTGGGTCGAGGCGTGCACCCCCGAGTTGATGCGCAGCCGCACGGGCTGCACGCGGCCGTGGCGGGCAGCAGCAGCGGCGACGCGCGCGATCTCGATGCGGCTGTCGATGACGATGGCGCCCACCCCCACGCGCACGGCGCGGTCGATCTCGGCGAGCGACTTGTTGTTGCCGTGCAGTCCGAGTCGAGACGGGTCGACCCCGGCGGCGAGCGCCACCGCGAGCTCTCCCCCGCTGGCGACGTCGATGTTGAGGCCGGCATCCGTCACCCACCGGGCGACCTCGATCGACAGGAACGCCTTGCCCGCGTAGTACACCTTCGCCGCCGAGCCGACGCGCGCGAACTCGCGGTCGAACGAGGCACGGATGCCCGCCGCCCGCGCCTTCACGTCGGCCTCATCGACCACGTACACGGGTGTGCCGAACCGCTCGGCGATCGCCGTCGCGCTCACCCCGGCGATCGTGAGAGCGCCCGCGGAATTCCGCGCCGCGTTCCGCGACCACACCGCGCCGGGCAGGGCGTTGGCGTCGTCGGGCACGGCGAGCCACGACGGGGCGAGCGGATTGGCTGACACGAGGGTCAATCCTATCGGGGCCAGTTGGAGCATCGAGAGCGGTGGCGCAGCCCCCGCCGGCGCCCGCGCGCTCCCCACGGGGGCCAGTTGGCGGCTACGGCGCCGGGCACGTTCCGAGCGTCGAGAGGGCGGGGTCGGAGAGGGCGGTTCCGTTGCCGTCGATGCCGATGATGAGGTCGGTTCCGACGATGTCGACGGTGTCGAGCGTGAGCGCCTGGGGCAGGAAGCCGGCGACGCAGAAGTCGCGCGAGTTGAGCAGGTCGCCGGCCAGCGCGCTGAACTCGGGGCTCGCGCGGAGGTCGGCCACCGAGATCTCATCGTCGCCCAGGAGGATCGTCACGGGGTCGAAGTTGATGCCGCCGTCTTTGGCCGTGGGGTTCAGGTCGACCGATACCGGCACGGTGAAGAAGAGGAACTTAAACTCGGTGCCGATGCGGATGAGCTCGTTCTCGATGCCGATCGAGGTGAGGTCGACGCCGGTCATGAAGGTCTTGAGCTTCTCCACCTGGTCCTCGGACATGGTGACCGTGATGGCGAGCGTGTCGAGCGGCTTACTGCTGTCGAGGGGAACCTGCGTCGCCGTGATGGCGGCCTCGCCCGAGATGTCGCCGAAGGTGATCGTGTCGACGTGCACGTCGACCTGCTTCAGCGCGCCGGATGCCGCCTGCAGGAGCACCGAGCCCGAACCCAGGTCGACGTCGACCTTGGCCGCGGGGTCGAGCTTGAGCACCTCGACGATGCGCTCGCGCACGTAGTTCTCGGCGTAGGTCTTGGCGTACGCGTCGGCGACGAAGAACCCCACGACGAGCAGCACGATGAGGATGACGAGGGCGATCAGAACGCCGATCCAGCGTCGGCGCTTCTTCTTCACCGGCGGCACCTCGATGACGACGGTGTCGGCGGGGGCGGTAGCGGTATCGGCGGGGGCGGGCTCGATCGGCACGGTGGGCTGGATCGGCTCGGCCATTACATCCTCTCGGGTGCGCTCACTCCCAGGAGTCCGAGGCTGTTGCGAAGCACCTGCCCGACCGCATTGTTGAGCCAGAGGCGCGTGCGGTGCAGGTCGGACACTTCCTCATCGCCCAGCGGGGTGACGCGGCAGTTGTCGTACCACCGGTGGTAGGCCCCGGCTAGTTCCTCACTATAGCGAGCGACGCGGTGCGGCTCGCGGAGCTCCGCGGCCTGACGGACCATGCGCGGGAACTCGGCGAGGATGCCCAGCAGGATGCTCTCGGTCTCGTGGTCGAGCAGGCTCGCGTCGAAGGCCGACGTGTCGACGCCCGAGGCCTCGGCGTTGCGCGCCACCGAATTGGTGCGCGCGTGCGCGTACTGCACGTAGAAGACCGGGTTGTCGTTGGTCTTGCGGCCCCACAGGTCGAGGTCGATGTCGACCTGCGAGTCGATGGAGCTGCGCACGAGCGCGTACCGACCCGCGTCGACGCCCACGGCCTCCACGAGGTCCTCGAGCGTCACGACGGTTCCCGCCCGCTTCGACATGCGCACGGGCTCGCCGTCGCGCACGAGGTTCACGAGCTGGCCGATGAGGATCTCGAGGTTCACGTACGGCACGTCGCCGAACGCCTTCGTCATCGCCATCAGGCGGCGCACGTAGCCGTGGTGGTCGGCGCCGAGCATGATGAGGTTGCGCTCGAACCCGCGCTCCCTCTTGTTGAGGTAGTAGGCGAGGTCGCCCGAGATGTACCCGGCCTCGCCGTCGCTCTTGATGACGACGCGGTCCTTGTCGTCGTCGTAGTCCGTCGAGCGGAACCAGGTCGCGCCGTCGGCCTCGTAGATCGCGCCCATCGACCGCAGCCGCTCGATCGCGCGCTCGACGGCACCCGACTCGTGCAGCTCGTTCTCGTGGAAGTAGACGTCGAACCGCACGCCGAACTCGTGCAGCGCCGCCTTGATGTCGCCGAACATGAGCTCGACACCGTTCGCGCGGAACACCTCCTGCTGCTCGTCGCGCGGGATGCGCGACAGGTCGCCCGGGTAGATGTTGATGACGCGCGCCGCGATGTCGGAGATGTAGGCGCCGCCGTAGCCGTCCTCCGGCGCGGGCTCGCCGAGGTAGCTCGCGAGCAGGCTGCGCGCGAACCTGTCGATCTGCGCGCCGTGGTCGTTGAAGTAGTACTCGCGCGTGACGATGCCGCCCTGCGACTGGAAGATGCGGGCCAGGCTGTCGCCCACGGCCGCCCAGCGCACGCCGCCGATGTGGATCGGCCCGGTCGGGTTCGCCGAGACGAACTCGAGGTTGATCGTCACTCCCGCGTAGAGATCGCCGCGGCCGTAGGCGTCACCGAGCTCGACGATGGTCTTCGCGAGGGCGCCCGACGCGGCGGCATCGAGCGTGATGTTGATGAATCCGGGCCCCGCGACATCGACGGATGCCACGCCCTCGAGCTCCCGGACGCCCGCCGCGATCTCATCGGCGAGCTCGCGCGGGTTGACCCCGAGCGGCTTGGCCAGCTTCATGGCGATGTTCGACGCCCAGTCGCCGTGGTCGCGGTTGCGCGGCCGCTCGAGCACGAGGTCGTCGACGGTGACCTCCGACGTGCCCCCGCGTCGCTGCACGATGCCCGTGACGACGGCGAGCATGGCGGCGGAGAGGTCAGCGGGATTCACGAGGGTCAAGCTTAGCCGCGGCGCGTTGCGGGGGTTTGCGGGCGGGCCGATCGACAATGGGGTAATGACTCTCCGTCGCGCCGCCCTCGCAGCTCCGCTGCTCCTCCTGCTGCTCGCGGGCTGCGTGCCCAGCGACCCGGTGGCCTCGCCGACACCGGAGCCCTCGTTCACCCCGCCGCCCGTCACGCCCAACCCGACGCCGACGATCACCCCCACGCCGAGCGCGGAGACCGTGCCGGTCGACTTCGGCTGCGAGGACCTGTTCACCGCTCAGGCGATCTACGACTACAACCCCAACGTCACCCTGCTGCCGAGCTTCTCCCCCACGGATTCCTCGCCGGCGGGCCAGGCCATCGCGCAGCAGGGGCTCGCCTGCGAGCTCATCAACCAGACCAGCGGATCGACGATCGACTTCGGAGTCATCCGCTACACCGACGAGGCCTATGCCGCGAAGGTCGCTGCGGTCTCCGGTTCAGCCACGCCCGCGACCGCGTTCGACGGCTATTTCGACGTAACTGGCGACGGCGGTCTGGCCCAGTTGTTCTCCGCGCCGTTCTACGTCACCGTCAACTCCGCGGACTTCGGCACCGAGGGTGACATCTCGCGACCGGTGGCGATGGTTCTCGCGGGGCTGGCGGCTAACCCAGCTGGATGAGGTCGTCGACGTTGTCCCGTGGCAGGTCGTCGACGATGGCGAGCACGCGGAGGTCGGTGAGGATCAGGTCGGCCCAGTGGTTCGTGAGGAACGCGATATCCGCGGCGTCACGGCCGGTGGAGATGCGCACCATGCTCTCGCGCGGCGCGAGGCGCGTGGCATCCACCACCCACCAGGCGCCGTCGACGTAGGCCTCGGCCACCGCGTGGAAGTCCATGGGCGACAGGCCGGGTGCGTACACGGCGACCATGCGGGCCGGAACGTCGAGAGCGCGCAGTAGTGCGATGACGAGGTGCGCGTAGTCGCGGCAGACGCCCTTGCGCGCGAGCAGGGTCTGCTCGGCACCGTCGGTCGGCAGACTCGATCCCGGCACGTAGCGCAGCCGCTCCCACACCCAGAGGGTCACGGCTGAGAGCAGCTCGTGGCCGCTGAGGCCCGCGAACTCGGACCGCGCGGTGGGCGTGAGGCTGTCGGATTCGCAGTAGCGGCTCGGGCGCAGGTAGGTGACCAGGTCGAGGTCGACAACCGGAGCCGGGTCGGAGCGGCCCGCGATATCCGCCGTGTAGTCGACGATCATGAGGCCCGGCCCGGCGACGAACTGGTGCAAACGCGTGCCGTGCCGGTCGGTCAGCTCGGTGGCCTTCTGGGGTTCGCCGTCGAGGACGAAGCTCAGAGTCTCCGAGGTGACGGCAGAGCCCTGAGCCGCCGTGAGACTGAAGACCATGTTGGTGCTGCCGCGGATGTCGAGTTCGAGGTGGCTAGTGACGGTGCGCAGCATGTCTCGATCCTGTCATGGCGCTGGTACCCTTGGTGACGTTCCCTAGCCCCCATAGCTCAGGGGATAGAGCACTGCCCTCCGGAGGCAGGGGCGGCAGTTCGAATCTGCCTGGGGGCACTTCACGAAAATGCTGATCAGCCGGTATTGAGCCCGCCGAGCACGGTCATGGGTATCAACCCGTGGCAACACTTTGGCAACACTTGGTCGCACTTCGTGGCTGGCGCAGGTGAGCTATCGAACGCCTACCGGAGCATCCGAATCTCATCGCCAGCATCCGCGTATCCGGTTGGATGACTGGTGCCGTCTTCCCGAAAACCATTTCGCCTGTAGAAGGCCCTAGCACGAGGATTGTCGGCGAGAACCCAAAGCGACGCGGGATCGTCGCCAAGGACGTCGTCCAACAAGCTCTGAGCGGCGCCAGAACCATGGGCTCGCTCGAGCAGATATATGAACCAGAGCTGCTTCTCTCGCGGCGGAGGCTCATCCATACTTTGGCCAACACCGGCAAAGCCGATCAGCTCGCCACTTGACTCAACCACGGCGGCGCGAAAACGAGGGCCGGGCTCGCGGCATATCGATTCCCACATAGCGAGCCGCTGCACGCGGGCTTCGATTCCCCACGCGCTTGGAGGGAACTTGCCCTCATACGCCTCCGACCAAGTCCGAAGATGGAGATCCGCGATGGCTTCGGCCTCATCGGGGCGAGGAGCACGAATCTCGAATCCAATCACGCCACAACTATGCCCTAGGCACACCCACTCATAAAGAGAACAAAGTCGCGCTCTCAAAACGTTGGTGGTCTCAACCGGTCCGTGCACCGGCTTCCGGACGGTGCTTGTGCCTGTCTGCCAGGATTGAGCCATGGAACCCCTGCACTCGGAGCTGCGCGTCATCGAGGCCGCGGAAGCGCTCGCAAGAACGCTCGGAAACGACCCGAACCACACAGTAGCGGCCGCCGCAATGGACACTGAGGGGCACATTTACACCTCCGTCAACGTGTATCACTTCACTGGCGGGCCGTGTGCGGAACTCGTTGCGCTTGGCGTCGCCGCGGCCGCACAGGCAGGACCTCTCGTTGCAATAGCCGCCGCGGGCGATCGCTCCCGCGGCTTGATCCCGCCATGCGGCCGATGTCGCCAGGTCATGCTCGACCTTCACCCCGACCTGCTGGTCGCCGTTCCCGGCGAGACCGGTCCTCAAATGCTGCCGATCGTCAAGCTCCTGCCGCACACATACTTCTTCCCAGACGGCAGTGCCGAGCGCGTCCTGCGTTTCAACAAGCGCTACTACGAAGCCGTCGCGGCCGGCACCAAGACCTCATCCGCACGCTGGGACGAACTCCTGCCCGCCGGCCCCGTGATTCTCTACTTCGAAGACGACGGCCGGCCGTCGCTCAGAGGCGAAATCCTGGCGGTCAACAACTACCGCATAGACGAGCTGACTCCCGAGATGCTGCGCCTGGATGACGGCGGTACCGTCGAGGGGTACATCCACGGTCTCCGCCAGCACTACCCGGCTATGCCCGACGACGCGCGCGTCGACGTCGTCGATTTCGCGCTGCGCTAAGACGCGCGGCCAGCTGGACGGAGCAGGAGGCGCTTAGGAACGTATTGCGCTCGTACGTGTGACCAGAACAGCTCGTGCGAGTTGTTCCAGCTCAGGATCCGACGGGGGCGGGCGTTGACGCGTTCGGCAATGTCGTCGAGGTTGCGGATCGAGAACTGACGCAGATCTGCACCCTTGGCCGGATACTGGCGCAGCAGCCGGTTCGTGTTCTCGTTCGAACCGCGCTGCCACGGGCTGCGCAGAAAAATAGACGTCCATCCCGAGATGCGCGGCCAACTCCTGATGCTCGGCCATTTCCCGCCCGCGGTCCCACGTCAGCGATTTCGGCATTGCCGGCGGCAACTACAGGAGTTCCTTGCGCCGGACCTAAGGTGTTGGGCCGGCTTCACGCCGAGCTCGAGGCGGGAGAGCGTCCGTTGCACAGCTTTGACGTTCGCGCCCGCGCTGATCGCGATGCTAGTTGCGGTGTGCGCAATCAAACCATCCGCGACGGAACATTCGTCCACGCAGCCAACCATCAGGCTCTGCCGCGCAGATCAGCGAGTTGGCCTCCTTGCCCTCGACATTGGTCGTTAGAGCCGCGGGCGGGGGCGCTGCATAAGCATCGTCCCAGCTTCACAGTCCTTCGGGGTCGGAGTCGATCTGCAATCCATTGACCTCGACGATTCTCTAAAAGCGGGCGGAGAAACCGCCATCAGCCTGAAGCAACTGTCCGGATATCCAGCGCCCGGCCGGTGACACTAGAAACGCCACGACAGCGGCAATATCAGACGGTTCCCCGAGTCGGCCAAGGGCATGTAGAGGCGTAAGACTTTGACGGATTGGGTCGTCCATCCATCCGGTATCGACCGGGCCTGGGTTGAGTACGTTTGCCGATATCCCTTTCGGCCCGAGCTCTCGCGCTGCCGAGATTACAAGTCGATCCAACGCCCCCTTCGAAGCGCCGTAAGGGAGATTTCCTGTCGTGTGATCGCTGGTCAAGGCGATAACGCTTCCACCCGTGTCAGGCACTTGACGCGCGAATGCGGCGATCAGGAGCAGACTCGCCCGCGCATTGACCGCCATGTGCCGGTCGAAGCTCTCGGCCGTCGTGTCCAAGATCCCAGATTCGACGTCGTGAGCGTGACTGAGCACCAGAGCGTCAATTGGCCCCAACGCGGCGCTCACCGCTCCCACTAGATTATCCGGCCCATCGCTAGTAGCCAGATCGACATCGAACTCGGTTCCGGAGAGGTCAGACGTTGCGACAGTCCACCCGTCCAACGCAAGTTTCTCACTCATGGCTGCCGCGAGGCTGTTGGCGCGAGCGGCTCCGGTAATCAAAACAACGGCCATGCCGTCACTTTAGCTGGGCATCTATGAACGGATCGGCCGGCCCTGGCTGGCCGTTTTGGCAATCGCCGCATCCAGAGCTGCTGATACCGCATCGAGGTCGCTGTCGAACAGGTCGGAGTAGACGTCGAGCGTGACAGCTGCCGACGCGTGGCCGAGCATCCGCTGAACCGCCTTTACGTTCGCGCCCGCGCTGATCGCTAGGCTCGCTGCGGTGTGCCGCATCTCGTGCGGTGTGAGGCCTTCTTGCCCGACCATCTCCGCCGCCGCGTCGAACCACCCGCGGCGGAACACCCTCCCTCGCACCCAGCCACCACGCGCTGCCGCGAAGACCGGCGAGCCGGCCTCCTTGCCCTCGACAAGGGTCGCTATCTCCGCGAGCAGTGACGCAGGTACCGGGATCGACCGAGCTTCATAGTCCTTGGGCTCAGAGTCGATCTGGAACCCATCGACCTCGACGATGGTGTGCTGCACCTCAAGCCGTCCTCGCTTGAAGTCGACGTCTTTCACACGAAGGCCGGATGCCTCGCCCCAACGCAGGCCGCAATACGCGAGCACTCGGACCAGAACCCCATAGCCGTTGGCCTCGCCGCGGAACATTCCCTTGCCCAGCGAGTCGACAGCATCCGCCAGATCTCGTACCTCAACGTGGCTCAAGTACCGCTTCGACGCCTTGCCCACCTTCGGCAGGTTGAGCCCGTGCGCCGGGTTGGCGGGGAGCCGACCATCCTTGACCGCCATCTGCAGACTGCCCGACAGCACGTTGACGATCTTCCGAACGCTTGACGGTCCTTGCGATCGCGACAGCCCACCGGCCCAGGTCTGTACGGTCTTGTGGTCGAGGGCGCCGAGTGGGTACCTGCCGAGCTGGGGTTTGATGTGTAGCTCCACGATGCCGCGAGCTCGCTCGCGCGAGGTCGGACGCCAATCTGATCGGCTCTCCATCCACGAGTCGAGCCACTCCTCCACGAGCACCCTCGACTTTGAGGGATCAATGTAGGCGCCGCGACTCTTGTCGATCTCCGTCTTGGCCAGAAAAAGCTCAGCGTCCCGCTTGGTTTTGAAGCCGCGCTTCTGAGTCTGAAGATGGTCCGGTCGACGATAGATCACTCGATAGCGTTTGCCACTCGACGTCACATATGCGCTGATGCTCCCCATGAATCGACGCTACTTCCGACCCCCGATACACAGACTCACCACGCTCATGTTCACTCTTCTTCACTTCGTCCCGCACCCCTCCATTTGCCCTGTCCTACCGCCCCTTCTTT
>CAIXMB010000195.1 GCA_903920435.1 uncultured Actinomycetes bacterium | reverse complement strand
GTCGGATTCGTCGGATTCGTCGTCGGATTCGTCGGATTCATCAGACTCATCCGGCTCGTCGATGTAGACACCGTCGAGGTCGCCGCCGTGCAGCACTTCGCTGCCGAGCAGTTCTTCGTCGTCGTCGTCGTCCTCGTCGTCGTCGAAGCCGTCGTCATCATCGTCGTCGTCGTCCGACTCGTCATCGTCGTCCGACTCGTCGTGGTCGTCGATGTCGACACCGTCGAGGTCGCCGCCGTGCAGCACGTCGTTGCCGAGCACGTCGTCTTCGTCGAGCTCCTCGTCGGAGTCGTCGTCGTCCTCGAGAATCTCGTCGTCATCGTCGTCGTCCGACTCCTCGTCGTCCGACGTCTCCGACGCGTTCTCCTGCGCGGCCTTGTACTCCGCGAGGCGGTCGCTCCACGGCACCCAGTCGGGCGCGAGCAGGGCGCCCTCGGCCGGCATGAGCTCGGCCTCGAGCACCGTCGGCTCTTGGCCCTCGACCTGGGCGACCGAGACGGTCCACTTCCAGTCCGGGTAGCCCGGCTGCGCAGACGCGAACAAGACGGAGACGACGCCGTCGCCCTCATCCGTCTCACCGACGTAGTCGCCTACCGTCGCCGCCGGGGTGATCTCGAGAAGCGCCTGACGCGCGAGGTCTTCGAAGCGGTGCTCAGGCATCCAGTTCGTCCGCGACCTTGCGCAGCATGGCGGCGATCTTCTGGCCGTGGGCACGGTCGGGGTACCGGCCGCGCTTGAGGTTGCCGCCGATGCCGTCCATGAGCTTCACGAGATCCTCGATGATGATCGCCATGTCGTCTGCGGGCTTGCGGTTGAGCTTCTGCAGCGACGGAGGGGCATCGAGCACGCGCACCGAGAGAGCCTGGGCGCCCTTCTTGCCGTCGGCGATGCCGAACTCGAGCTTCGTGCCGGGCTTCACGCCGGTGGTGCCTGCGGGCAGGGCGGACGCGTGGAGGAAGACTTCCTGGCCGTCATCGCTGCTGATGAAGCCGAAGCCTTTCTCGTCGTCGTAGAACTTGACCTTGCCGGTGGGCATCGCGGTACTCCTTATTGCTGTTGCCTCCAAGACTAGAGGACTCTGCAGTACCCGTATCCTTATGGTTGTGGCAAATGACACCCCCATCACATCCCAGCGGCTCGAGCGCATCCTCGCCTTCATGGTCGCCTCGGCCATCGGGCTGTCGATCATCTGCTTCCTCGTCGTGATCATCGCCACCGCTGCGGGCGTCTCGTCCGACGACTTCGTCACCACCGCCCCGTGGCCCACCATCCGCGTGCTGCCCCTCATCGGGCTGCCGCTCGGGGCGATCCTCCTCGTCGCCCTCATCGTGATCAGCAGCCTTCGCCGGGGTCGTGAAGCGAAGGATGCCCGCAAGTAACGACACCGCCCTCGCCTTCGCGGGGCACCTGAGGTCGCTCACTGACGACGACCTCGTGGCCCTCCTCGGCGCGCGCGAACTGCGCGAGACCGGCATCAAGGACTTCTTCGACCTCGCCGACGCCCTGCTCGACCCCGCCTCGATCCAGCAGGCGCTCGCCCGGCTCGACCGCCCCACCCTCACGGCGCTCGCCACCGGCGGCACGGATGCCCCGGCCGACCTCACCCCCGCGATCGCCCTCGGCCTTGCCGTCGTCGACGGCACCGCGGTGACCGTCCTGCCCGCCGTCACCCGGCAGCTGGACTCGTGGCCCGACCTCGGCCTGCCCTCCCGCGACGAACTCCGAGCGGAACCGGCCCCGACGCCGCTCGCGCCCGTGAGCCTCATCGATGCGCGGTTCACCGACACCGTCGCCGCGGAGCGCGCGTTCGCGACGACCACCGCGACAGTCGAGCTCGTGGCCGAGCTGCAGCACGAGTCCGCGCGCGAACTCGCGCGCGGCGGCGTCGCGCTGCCCGACAGCAAGCGGCTCGCGGCAGCGATGGGTGTCGAACTCGACCAGGTGATCGTGCTGCTCGAGATCGCGACGCGCGCGGGGCTCGTCGCCCAGGACGCCGGCCGCTGGATGCCGACGGCCTCGAGCGGCCCGTGGCTGCTCGCCCCCTCCGGCGGACGCTGGGCTGCCCTCTCCGGCGCGTGGCTGGAGCGGCTGCCGCACGACATCCGTTCGATTCTCGCGCGCACCGCGCACGCGACGTGGGGCGAGCGCCTGGACGACTACACGAACTGGCTCTACCCGGCCGGCGGCGAATGGATGCGCGAGCGGGTGGTCGCCTACACGCGCGACGCCGAACTGCTCGGCATCACCGCCCACAACGAACCGAGCACGCCGGGTGTCGCGCTGCTCGCCGACGGGCCCGCCGCCGCGGCCACCGCGATGGGCGCGCTCTTCCCACCCGAGGTCGACAAGGTCTACCTGCAGCCCGACCTCTCCATCGTGTCGCCCGGCCCGCTCGAGCCGGCCCTCGACTCCCGCCTGCGCGGGCTCGCGGACGTGGAGGCGCGCGCGATCGCGTCCACCTACCGGGTGTCGACGGCGAGCCTCTACCGCGCGATGGCGTCGGGCGAGACCGCGGAGTCGATCCGCGGGTTCCTGGCGGAGATCTCGCTCACGGGCATCCCCCAGCCGCTCGCGTACCTGCTCGGCGAGGCCGCCGCCCGCTACGGGCTCGTGCGCGTGGGCGTCGTCGACGGCGGTCGCGCCTATGTGCGATCGACGGATGACACCATGCTGCGCACGCTTCTCGTCGATCACAGCATTGCGGCGCTCGGGCTCACTCGCGCGGGCGACCGCCTGATCAGCCGCTTCGACCGCGACCTCGTGTTCTGGACGCTGGCTGAGGCGCGCTACCCCGTCGCCGCCGAGAACGGCGAGCACGAGATCGTCGTGCTCACCCGCAAGCAGGCGACTCGAGCCGTAGCCCCCAGCTCCGATTCGACTGCGGCGCTCATCGAGCGGCTGCGCCTGGGTAGCTCGAACGACTCGGACGAGACCGACAAGGCGTGGCTGTCACGCCAGCTCGACGTGGCGATCAAGGGCAAGCTCGCGCTCACGGTCACGATCCGCATGCCCGACGGCAGCGACGTGGACTACCAGCTGGAGCCCGCGAGCGTGGGCGGCGGCAGGCTGCGCGCCCGCGACCGCAAGTCGGACATCGAGCGCACGCTACCGCTGACGAGCATCGTGTCGGTCGGGCCGGCGCAGTAGCGGTCTCGGCTTCGCTCGAACACCGAGAGCAATCCCGAGCACGAGCAGCGCCGCACCGAACACTCTTCACGCGACGCACAGTATCAGCGGCTTAAACTGGTCGGATGCCCGACGGCCCGCTCATCGTCCAGTCCGACCGCACGGTCCTCCTCGAGGTCGCGCACGCGCGGGCCGAGGACGCCCGCCACGACCTCGCGGTCTTCGCCGAACTGGAGCGCGCACCGGAGCACATCCACACCTACCGCATCACCCGGCTGGGCCTGTGGAACGCCCGCGCCGCCGGCCACACCGCCGCCGACATGCTCGCCACCCTCGAGACGTACTCGAAGTTCCCGGTGCCGCAATCGGTGATCGTCGACATGACCGAGACCGTCGGCCGCTACGGCCGCCTGGTGATCGAGCGGGCGGATGACGGCGCACTCACGCTCACGGCCACCGACGCCGCCGTGCTCAGCGAGATCACGCGCGCCCGCAAGGTCGCCGCGCTGCTCTTCGAGAAGCGCGGGGACCACACCTACGTCGTGCAGGCGTGGGCCCGCGGTCAGCTCAAGCAGGAGTTGCTCAAGCTCGGCTGGCCCGCCGAGGACCTCGCCGGCTACACCCCCGGCACGCCGCACGAGATCGACCTGACCCACGACGGGTGGGCACTGCGCCCGTACCAGGACCAGGCCGTCGACAACTTCTACGCGCACGGCTCCGGTGTCGTGGTGCTGCCCTGCGGCGCGGGCAAGACGCTCGTCGGGCTCGGCGCCATGGCGGCGGGCAAGACGACGACGCTCATCCTCGTCACCAACACCGTCTCCGCCCGGCAGTGGCGCAACGAGATCCTCAAGCGCACCACGCTCACCGAGGAGGAGGTCGGGGAGTACTCCGGCCAGGTCAAGCAGGTGCGGCCGGTGACCATCGCGACGTACCAGATCCTCACCGCGCGCCGTCAGGGCGAGTACACGCACCTCGCGCTGCTCGACGCGCTCGACTGGGGGCTCGTGATCTACGACGAGGTGCACCTGCTGCCGGCACCCGTGTTCAAGCTCACCGCTGATCTGCAGGCCCGGCGCCGCCTCGGCCTCACCGCGACCCTCGTCCGCGAGGACGGCCGGGAGGGCGACGTGTTCTCGCTCATCGGGCCCAAGCGCTTCGATGCGCCGTGGAAGGAGATCGAGGCGCAGGGCTTCATCTCGCCGGCATCCTGCTACGAGGTGCGCATCGACCTGCCCGAGCAGCAGCGCCTCGAGTACGCGGCATCGGCCGACGACGAGCGCTACCGCCTGGCGGCCACCGCGCCGGCGAAGCTCAACGTCGTGCGAGATCTGGTGGCCAAGCACGAGGGCGAGCGCATCCTCGTCATCGGCCAGTACCTCGACCAGATCGACGAGCTCGCCGACGCCCTCCACGCTCCCAAGCTCACGGGCTCGACCCCCATCGACGAGCGCGAGCGGCTCTACGACGCGTTCCGCACGGGCGAGATCAAGGTGCTCGTCGTGTCGAAGGTCGCGAACTTCTCGGTCGACCTGCCCGAGGCGACCGTCGCGATCCAGGTCTCGGGGTCGTTCGGCTCGCGGCAGGAGGAGGCCCAGCGGCTCGGCCGCCTGCTGCGGCCCAAGGAGAGCGGACTGCCCGCCAACTTCTACACGCTCGTGGCGCGCGACACCGTCGACCAGGACTTCGCCCAGAACCGGCAGCGCTTCCTCGCCGAGCAGGGCTACTCGTACACGATTCTCGACGCGGACTCGCTCGAAGCGGCCTGATCTCTGCTTCGCTCGATGACCGGTGGTCGAGCGTAATCTGCTGCCATGACAGTCACGCCCTTCACGATCGAGGTTCCGCAGGCCGAACTCGACGACCTGCGCGCCCGGCTCCGGGCAACCCGCTGGCCGGATGCCGCGGTCGCCGACTGGTCACAGGGCATCCCGCCCGCGGCTCTGCGCCGCGTCGTCGACTACTGGGCAGAGGAGTTCGACTGGCGCGCCGTCGAGCGCCGCCTCAACGAGCTCGACCACGTCATGGTCGACGGCATCCATGCCGTGCGGGCGGGTACCCCGGGCGCGACTCCCCTGCTCCTCGTGCACGGCTGGCCCGACAGCGTCGTGCGCTTCCTCGCCGCATTACCGCTGCTCGAGGATCGGTTCGAGCTCGTCATCCCGAGCATTCCCGGGTACGGGTTCAGTGCGCACCCCTCGGAGCCCCTCGGTCCCGTCGGGGTGGCCGACCGGTTCGCCGCGCTCATGACCGAGCTGGGGCACGAGCGGTACGCGGTGCACGGCGGCGACATCGGCACACAGATCGCGGACCAGTCGGGGCTGCGGCATCCGGACCGCATCACCGCGCTGCACCTGGGCGACGTTCCGCTGCGGCGCATGCGCGGCATCGCGCCGGCGGACCTCACCGACGCCGAGCGCGAGTGGCAGGCGAACGGCGCGGCGTGGGAGCTCGCCGAGGGCGGCTACTCGCACGTGCAGCGCACCAAGCCGCAGACGCTCGCGGCGGCACTCAACGACTCGCCCGCGGGGCTCGCGGCGTGGATCCTCGAGAAGTTCGAGGCGTGGAGCGATCGCGGGCTCGACGCCTTCACGCTCGAATCGCTCGCGACCAACCTGACCATCTACTGGGTCACCCAGAGCGCCGGCTCGGCCGCGCGGTACTACTACGACAACACGGTCACGCCCACCGGCGTGCAGACGGCGCCCACGGGGTTCGCGCTCTTCCCCGCCGACATCTGCCCCGCGCCCGAGGAGTCGGCGAAACGCTGGTACCCGGTGCAGCGGTGGACGCAGCTGCCGCGCGGCGGGCACTTCGGCCCGTGGGAGGAGCCGGAGTTGTGGGCGGCCGAGGTGCGCGCCTTCGCCGACCAGGTCGGCATCTAGCCGGGTACGGTCAGGCCGCGCGGGCCCGGGCGATGTGCGACCGGGCATGCTCGACTGCCGCGTCGAGCGAGTCGAACAGGTGGTTCTCGTGGCGCAACGCCGCGATCACCCCGACCCTCGTCGCCAGTCGCAGGTGCTCGGGTTGGATCCCCTTCACCAGCACAGTGATGCCGCGGCGCTCGAGCGCCTGGATCATCTCGGTGATCACGCGCGCGCCGGTCGCGTCGAGCAGCTGCAGCTGCGAGAGGCGCAGGATCACGACGTCCACATCGTCGACGGCGCTGACCGCGTCGAGCATGCGCTCGGCCGCGCCGAAGAACAGCGCGCCATCCAGGCGGAAGAGGGCGACGTGGGCGTCGCCCGGCTGCGGCGTTCCCGGGATCGCCTCGCGGTGCACCCCGCCCGAGCGCGCCAGGGCACGGATGGCGGCGACCATCGCCACCACGATCCCGATGGCGACCGCGATGATCAGGTCGAACGAGACGGTGATGAGGGCGGTGATGACGAACACGACCGTGTCCGACCGCGTGGAACCCACGACACTGCGGACCGTGGCAAGGGAGACCATGCGCACGGCCGTGACCATGAGCACACCGGCGAGCGCGGCGAGCGGGATCTGGCCGACGACGGTACTCGCGAGGTACACGACGCCGAGGAGCACCACCGCGTGCACGATCGCCGCCAGTCTCGTGCGGCCGCCGGAGCGCACGTTCACGGCGGTGCGCGCGATGGCGCCGGTCGCGGGCATGCCGCCGAAGAACCCCGCGGCGAGCGACGCGAGACCCTGACCCACGAGTTCGCGGTCGGGGTCGTAGGCACCGGTGTCGGCGAGGGATGCCCCGACCCGCGCCGAGAGCAGGGACTCGATCGCGGCGAGCGCGGCCACTGCCGCTACCGGCCCGATGAGGGTGGACGCCGTGGCCCAGTCGAGGGTCGGTGCGGTCGGGGCGGCAAGCCCCGCGGGCAGCGCGCCGATCGTCGCGAGGGGAAGCCGCGCGAGCACCGCGACGAGCGTCACCACGACGATGGCGATGAGCGAGCCGGGCAGCCCGGGGTGGAGGCGGGCGGAACCCACCATGATGGCGGCGACCACGGCGACCGCACCGAGCGCCCAGCCGATGACGGCGGGGTCCGCCCCCGCGAAGGACTGCACGGCCGCGACGAGGGCGTTGGTGCTCGCGCCGGCGTGCGAGCCGATCGCCGCGGGCACCTGCTGCAGGAAGATGATGACGGCGATGCCGAGAGTGAACCCCTCGATCACCGGCCACGGGATGAACCCGACCACACGGCCGACCTTGAGCACGCCCGCCACGAGGACGACCACGCCCGCGAGCACGCTCACCAGGGCAACCACTCCGGGTCCGTGGGTCGCGACGATCGGTCCCAGCACGACGACCATCGCGCCGGTGGGGCCCGACACCTGCACGTTCGAGCCGCCGAACACCGCGGCGACGATGCCCGCCACGATCGCGGTGATGAGGCCAGCCTCGGCCCCGGCCCCGGAGCTCACGCCGAAGGCGAGTGCGAGCGGCAGCGCGACGATGCCGACCGTCACGCCGGCAAGCAGGTCACCGCGCCAGGTGCGGCGCACGGGCGCGTAGTCCGCGGCGCCGGGGAGGAGGGGGCGCAGGTAGCGCCAAACGCGTGTCACGGCTGCAGCGTCGGAAGGGTGGCGCTGCCGGTGAGCTGGTCGCGGGTGGTCTCGAGGATGTCGACCAGGAGCGAGCGCGAGACGGCGAGCAGGTCGGCGACCTGCGGGTAGGCGAGCCGGTAGTAGACGAGACTCCCCCGCCGGTCTGCGACCACGAGGTGGTGGCGCCGCAGCACCGACAGGTGCTGCGAGAGGTGCGAGGGCTCGAGCCCGGTCTCGGCGAGCAGGTCGCTCACGGCAACCTCGGGGGCGGCGGAGAGCACCTCGAGGATTCGGATGCGCAGCGGATGGGCGAGACCCTTGAACAGGTTGGCCTTCACCTCGTACAGCGGGCGGTGCTCGTCCGAGTACGGTTCGCTCTGCGATTTCATAAATTCATCATATCGCTATACGACAAACCCACCGTGGACACAGCTCCCAGATAACACCCAGACAACTCGCAGATACTAGGGCCATGGCTGATGGACCGAAGATCCTTATCGTCGATGACGAACCCAACATCCGCGACCTGCTCACCACGTCGCTGCGCTTCGCCGGCTTCGCCGTGCGCGCGGTCGGCAACGGCGCCCAGGCCATCTCGGCAGTCCTCGAGGAGGAGCCCGACCTCATCATCCTCGACGTCATGCTCCCCGACATGAACGGATTCGGCGTCACCAAGCGCCTGCGGGCATCCGGCTACACGGCACCCATTCTCTTCCTCACTGCGAAGGACGACACCGAGGACAAGATCACCGGCCTCACCGTCGGAGGCGACGACTACGTCACCAAGCCGTTCAGCCTCGACGAGATCGTCGCGCGCATCAAGGCGATCCTGCGTCGCACGATGCACGACGACGAGGAGGCGGTCATCCGTGCCGGCGAGCTCACCATGGACCAGGACACGCACGAGGTGACCATCGGCTCCGAGCAGATCGAGCTGAGCCCGACCGAGTTCAAGCTGCTGCGCTACCTCATGCTCAACCCGAACCGGGTGCTGTCGAAGGCGCAGATCCTCGATCACGTCTGGGAGTACGACTTCAACGGCGACGCGGGCATCGTCGAGAGCTACATCTCGTACCTGCGCCGCAAGCTCGACCAGTTCTCCGACGAGCCGGTCATCCAGACCAAGCGCGGGTTCGGCTACATGCTCAAGGCCGCACGCGTCTAATTCGCAGCCCCTGCGAATAAACTCGGCCTTCTGATGCGCGAGATGTCCGAGATGTGGAACAGGGTCTCCCTGCGCACGAAGATCACGGGCGTCACCGTGCTGCTGCTGACCGCCGGCCTGCTCGTCGCGGGCACCGGCACCATGGCGGTACTGCGCAACTACCTGCTCGACGAGGTCGACTCGAGCATCGCCGCCGCCGGTGACAAGCTGCAGGGCACCATCGCGCTCACCGGCACCGCCGAGAGCCCGCAGTGCAGCCTGCCCACCCTGCCCAACGACTACTACCTCGCCTTCCTCGACTATGACGGCGAGGTGCTCTGCAACAACCGCGTCCAGGATGCGGCGAAGCCCGACGTCAGCACGCTGAACCTGCGCACTGTCGCCGCGACGACGGGCGCTCTCACCGTGCCGAGCACGGTCGTCGGGGATCAGTGGCGCGTCATGGTCTACCCGGCGGTGAGCACGACGGGCACCGACTACGTCACCATCGTCATCGGCCTCGACCTCAGGGGCACGAACGCCATCGTGTCGCGGTACGCGGCGATCTTCCTCTTCTTCGGACTCACCGTCGTCATCCTCGGCGGTGCCCTCACGCGCCTCCTCGTCACCTCGACGTTCACGCCGCTGCGCGAGGTCGAGGCGACGGCCGCGCGTTTCGCGGAGGGCGACTTCAACCAGCGCCTCTCGGGCGCGACGCCCAACACCGAGGTCGGCCGGCTCAACCGCTCCCTCAATGCCATGCTCGGCCGCATCGACCGCGCCTTCGCGGATCGCGCGAAGACCATCGACCAGATGCGGCGCTTCGTCGGCGATGCCTCGCACGAACTGCGCACACCGCTCGTCTCCGTGCGCGGCTACGCCGAGCTCTACCGCATGGGGGCCCTCACCAAGCCCGAAGACGTCGCCCAGGCGATGGAGCGCATCGAGAAGGAGGCGATTCGCATGGGCGAGCTCGTCGAAGACCTGCTCGAGCTCGCGCGCATCGACGAGGCGAAGCCGCTCCAGCTCGCCGAGCTCGACCTCGTGCCTCTCGCCCAAGACGCGGCGCTCGACGCCATGGCGTCGGCCCCCGACCGCGTGGTGACCGTCGTCGGCACGGATGGCCCATCCGAACCGCCCACCGAGACACTCGTGCTCGACGTGGTCGCCCCCGCCGAGCCCGCGCCGCGCGCCCCCGCGGCCACGACCGGCCCCATCGCGTTCGCCGGAGCCACTCTCGCCCGCCTCACCGCCCGCCGCGCTCGCGCCAGCCGAGCCGCGGGCGAGGTCGTCACGATTGCCGAGCCACCCCCCGCCGAGCTGCGCGCGGTCGTGCTCGCCGAGGAGAACAAGATCCGCCAGGTCATCGCCAACCTGATGGGCAACGCGATGCGCTTCACGCCTCCCGGCTCCCCCATCGAGATCGGCGTGGGTGTCGACCGGGCGGAACGCCGCGCGATCATCTCCGTCATCGACCACGGCGAGGGCATCCCCCCGCAGATCCGCGAGAAGATCTTCGAGCGCTTCTGGCGGGCCGACAGCTCACGTCAGCGCGCCACCGGCGGCAGCGGCCTCGGCCTGGCGATCGTCGCCGCCATCGTCTCCGCCCACAACGGCGAGATCGAGGTCGTCGAGACCCCGGGCGGCGGGGCCACGTTCCGCGTCAAGCTTCCGCTCCTCCCCGCCGGCACGGATGCCGCGGCAGCCCCCACCCGCGGCTGACCCGACGCCGTTCCGCGGCCACGCCGCTACCGTCGCCCGCATGACGCGATATCAGGTAGACAGTGAAGCAGTTCTCGCCGCCACCGGAGCCGTGCGCTCGACGATCGGCCGCCTCCAGTCGGAGGTGGGGTCACTGCACGGGCAGCTCGTGCAGCTGCAGTCGTCGTGGACGGGCGAGGCAGCAACGGCGTTCTCGGGCGTGGTGACCGAGTGGAAGGCCACCCAGCAGCGCGTGGAGGAGAACCTCGCGGCCATCAACCAGGGGCTCACGCGCGCGGGCCAGCAGTACGCCGAGATCGAGGCGGCGAACGCG
The DNA here is from genome assembly GCA_903920435.1 of uncultured Actinomycetes bacterium. Classification (GTDB taxonomy): domain Bacteria; phylum Actinomycetota; class Actinomycetes; order Actinomycetales; family Microbacteriaceae; genus Rhodoglobus. The sequence goes on along the minus strand of CAIXMB010000195.1, from coordinate 16,224 downwards.
CGGCTCTTCGTGCACTAGGCAGGTTGAGTAGGCGCTCTAGCGCCGTATCGAAACCCAGAAGGGCGGCCCTCCGTGAGGAGAGCCGCCCTTTGTTGTGGGACGTGTGGGTCTCGATACGCGCTAGCGCGCTACTCGACCCTGACCTTTCGGATCAGAAGTCCATGCCGCCCGACGGGTCACCCATCGGCGCCGAGTTCTTCTCGGGCTTGTCAGCCACGACAGCCTCGGTCGTGAGGAACAGGCCGGCGATCGACGAGGCGTTGAGCAGCGCGGAGCGCGTGACCTTCACCGGGTCGTTGATACCGGCAGCCAGCATGTCGACGTACTCGCCGGTCGCGGCGTTGAGGCCCTGGCCGACGGGGAGGTGACGCACCTTGTCGGCGACGACACCGGGCTCGAGGCCCGCGTTGAGCGCGATCTGCTTGAGCGGGGCGTCGATGGCCACGCGCACGATGTTCGCGCCCGTTGCCTCGTCACCGACCAGGCCGGTGAGGGCCTTCGACTCGAACGCGACCTTGCCGGCCTGGATGAGAGCGACGCCACCACCGGCGACGATGCCCTCTTCGACAGCGGCCTTGGCGTTGCGCACTGCATCCTCGATGCGGTGCTTGCGCTCCTTGAGCTCGACCTCGGTTGCGGCACCGGCCTTGATGACCGCGACACCACCGGCGAGCTTCGCAAGGCGCTCCTGGAGCTTCTCGCGGTCGTAGTCGCTGTCGGTGTTCTCGATCTCGGCACGGATCTGCTTGACGCGACCGGCGATGGCGTCCTGGTCGCCCGAGCCCTCGATGATCGTGGTCTCGTCCTTGGTGATGACGACCTTGCGCGCACGGCCGAGCAGGTCGAGGGTGGCGTTCTCGAGCTTGAGACCGACCTCCTCGGAGATGACCTGGCCACCGGTGAGGATGGCGATGTCCTGCAGCTGGGCCTTGCGGCGGTCACCGAAGCCGGGAGCCTTGACGGCGACCGACTTGAAGATGCCACGGATCTTGTTCACGACGAGAGTCGCGAGCGCCTCGCCGTCGACGTCCTCGGCGATGATGAGCAGCTGCTTGCCGCTCTGGATCACCTTGTCGACGATGGGCAGCAGGTCCTTGATGTTCGAGATCTTGCTGTTCGCGATGAGGATGTAGGGGTCTTCGAAGACCGCCTCCTGGCGCTCCTGGTCCGTCACGAAGTACGCGGAGAGGAAGCCCTTGTCGAAGCGCATGCCCTCGGTGAGCTCGAGCTCGGTGCCGAAGGTGTTCGACTCCTCGACGGTGACGACGCCCTCCTTGCCGACCTTGTCGATCGCCTCGGCGATGAGTGCACCGATCTCGGTGTCACCGGCGGAGATGGAGGCGGTGGCCGCGATCTCCTCCTTGGTCTCGATCTCCTTGGCGCTCGCGATGAGAGCCTCGATGACGGCGGCGGTGGCCTTCTCGATGCCCTTCTTGAGGCTGATGGGGTCTGCGCCCGCGGCGACGTTGCGCAGGCCCTCGCGCACGAGCGCCTGGGCGAGCACTACCGACGTCGTGGTTCCGTCACCGGCGACGTCGTCGGTCTTCTTGGCGACCTCCTTGACGAGCTCGGCACCGATCTTCTCGTACGGGTCGTCGAGCTCGATCTCCTTGGCGATCGACACACCGTCGTTCGTGATGGTGGGCGCGCCCCACTTCTTCTCGAGCACGACGTTGCGGCCGCGCGGGCCGAGGGTCACCTTGACCGCGTCGGCCAGGATGTTCAGGCCACGCTCGAGGCCGCGACGGGCCTCTTCGTTGAAAGCAATGATCTTTGCCATGTGTGTTTCTCGTCCCTCCCGGACGTCGTACAAACGAATTCTTTAGCACTCGAAACGTGCGAGTGCCAAGGGATAAATTAGCACTCGCCAAGGGTGAGTGCAAGAAAGCGCAGGGCGCCTTAACGGAGTGATGCCGCCCGCATCGTGCGGGCGGCATCACTGCGCTGAAACTGTGGAAGACCTAGGCCAGGCGAACCGACTCGGCCTGGGGACCCTTCGCCCCCGTGCCGACCTCGAACACCACCTGCTGGCCCTCTTCGAGAACCTTGTAGCCATTCATGTCAATGGCCGAGTAGTGGACGTAAACGTCCTGCCCCTCGCCGTCAACGGTGATGAAACCGTAGCCCTTCTCAGCGTTGAACCATTTCACGGTTCCGTTCGCCATGTGTTACTCCCTGCTGTGTTTCTGACGGCGCCAAGGGGGCGACCAATCCCAGATCGTAGCGGGGAGAAATACCGTGAAAAAGGGGTTCCGGGCTGATTAAACACGCGTGTAACACGATCGGAACCGCGCGCGTCATTTGGCGCGGACTACGGGGCTGGCGTGGCCCCCGGGTAGTCCACGCCGATGACGAGCGTGAGCGGCGAGGCCGGGAAGATGTCGGGGCTCACCAGGCGGATCTCGCCGGCGCCGAGCGACACCACGACGCCGCGTGCGACATCCTCGTTCGCGGGGTCGCTGTAGTAGACGACGGTCTTCGCCACGTCTTTCTCGCCCGCGAGCGCGCGACCGTTCACCGACCAGCCGACAGCGGCGAGGGCGTCACCCACGGTGTCCTCGAGATCGACGACCGCTGTTCCGTTGAGCACGGTCACCGAGATGGCGCGGGCGGGGTCGATGGTGGTGGGATCGAGCACCGGATCGGCCGTCGGCGTGGCCGTCGGCGTCGGCGTCGGTGTCGGCGCGGGCTGGAAGATCGGAAGGCCCACATCCACCCCGACGAACTTGCTCAGGCCGTACAGCCCGGCGAAGATGAGCACGCCCGTGGCGAGCAGTGCCCACGCGAACCCCACCCAGCCGCCGCCCTTCTTCTTAGGACCGCGGTGCGCGCCGATGCGCTTGAGGTCCTCAGGCAGTTCGTCGAACCGGTCTTTGGGGTATGCGGCCATGGCTCAGTTGTTCGATTCGTCGTGGGCGGCGGTGTCGCCGTGGTCGTGGGCAGTGAATGACCGCGCGGCTCTGGCGCCGGTGCGTGCATCGCGTGCTCGCTGCAGGCGCCTTACCAGCATCGGATCGTGTCGTAGGGCTTCCGGCCTGTCGATCACGGCATTCAGCAGTTGATAATAGCGGGCGACCGGAAGAGAAAACTGGGAGCGGATGGCCTCCTCCTTCGCCCCCGCGTGGCGCCACCACTGCCGCTCGAACTCGAGGATGCGCAGCTCGCGTTCGGGCAGGCCGGAGTGCGCGTCGTCCGCGTGCTCGGCCTGCGCAGTCATGAGCCTCCCTCCACTGCAGCAATCCTAGAACCGGGGCACGCGGCATCCGTCGGCCCCACGCCGCAGGTTAGGGTAACCTAAGTACCATGCTCCCGCGCCCCCGCCTCGCCATCGCCCTCGGTGTCGTGGCACTCGTCGCGCTGGCCGGATGCACGGCAGCCCCCGCGCCCGCCGCCGACTCGGGCGTGGTCGCCGCCGACCCCACCGTGCCCCTCGCCGACCTGGACATCCTCGCCGACCCGCACGCCTACGACGGACCGTCGACGGCCGTGCTCGCGAACGCGGCGGTGCCGTCACCGGCCGAGGCGCCGGCCCAGCAGCTCCCGGCGACCGTGACGTCGCACGACCTAGCGGGCGACACGAGCGTGACCGTCGCGTCGACCGAGCGCATCCTCGCCATGGACATCTCGGGCTCGATCGCGGCGACCGTCTTCGGACTGGGCTTCGGCGACTCTGTGGTCGGGCGCGACGTCTCGACGACCTTCCCGGGCACGGAAGGCCTGCCGGTCATCACCTCCAGCGGCCACACCGTCAACAGCGAGGCGATCATCGCCCTGCGCCCCACCGTGCTCATCACCGACGGCTCGGTCGGCCCCGTGGATGTCGTGCTGCAGCTGCGCGATGCGGGCATCGCCGTCGTGTTCGTGGACACCGATCCGACCATCGCGGGCGTGGGTGAGCTCGCCGCGCAGGTCGCAGCCGCGCTCGGCGCCCCCGCGGCCGGGGAGTCGCTCGCGAACGACCTCGGCGCCGGCATCGACGCCAAGGTTGCCGAGATCGCCGCGATAGTGCCGAGCGGCAAGCCGCTGCGGATGCTCTTCCTCTACCTTCGCGGCACGTCGGGCATCTACTACCTCTTCGGTGAGGAGTCCGGCGCCGATGTGCTCATCCGGTCGCTCGGCGGGGTCGACGTGGCCGCCGAGATCGGACTCGACGGCATGCGACCGATGACCGACGAGGCCATGGTGGCGGCGAATCCGGACCTCATCCTGGTCATGACCGACGGCATCGCGAGCGTCGGCGGGGTGGAGGGGCTCCTCGACTCGAAGCCCGCCATCGCCCTCACCGCTGCCGGGCAGCACAAGCGCTTCGTCGATATGGCCGACGGCGAGGTGCTGGCCTTCGGGCCGCGCACGGCGGACGTGCTCGACGCACTCGCGCGCGCGATCTACGCTCCGGGTCAGTAGCCGTTCCTAGAGTGGTCGGCATGACCGACCTCATCGCTCGATTCGACGTCACGGGCTTCGAGCCCTCCACGATTCCCGGCATCAGCACGGATGACGTCGCCGCCGACTGGGTCGGTGCCCTCGTCATGCGCAAGACGTACACCGAGGGGCTGGTCGGGTCCGCGGTGCTGCACTTCCTCTCCTCCGGTACGGAGGAGAGCCGCGGCTACCTGGCTGCCGAGCGGATCACCGCGACGCTCGACGGCGCCGAGGGCGAGGTGACCGTGCACCACGGCGCGCATCGTGCACGACGAGCGCGGGCCGTACTTCGTCTTCAGCCTCAACTGAAAGAGCGGGGGAGGGCGCCGGATCCAGCGCCCTCCCCCGCCCGTCTGTGCGGTTACGCCGCCGTGCGGCGGCGCACCACGATCACGACCACTGCCGCAAGGGCAAGCAGCAGTACGACTCCGATGACGATCCACAGCCACCCGAGGCCCGCACCGGATGACGCGGGCTCGGCGGTCACGGTCGCGGAGTCGCTCGGCTCGACGGCCGCAGCGCAGTCCGCGGGCACGGAGAAGGTGAACGACACCGGGTCGAACGGCTCACCCTCGGGGTAGGTACCGAACGCCTCGGCTCCCGCGGCGGTGAGGGTCGTGGGGGCATCCGTCGCGGTGATGACGCCGTCGGCCTCCTCGATCGCACCAGAGAGGTCGATGGTCACGAACTCGACGTCCTGGGTGTCGACCGTCGCGCCGTCCTGCGTGGTGCCCGACACGTCGAGGGTGAGCACGGCGGTGTCGGCGTCGACGAACTTCAGCTCGGGGTTGGCGACGGTCGTGTCGAGCACACCGCCGTGGCCGGTGAAGCGGATCGAACCAAGGAAGGCGACGAGGCCCTCGCCCGTGGTGCCGTCGTACGAGCCCTCGCCCGCGGCCCAACCGAACGACGGGGTCTCGTACGTGGCGCCGTCGGCGACGGTCCACTCGCCGTTCGCGATCGACCCGCTGATGTAGCTGCGGAACGACTCCTTGAAGCCCCACGTCAGGCTCGCGTCGGCGACCGGGCAGCCGGCCTGCTCGGCGGCCGCGATCGTGAGGGCGAGGCCCTTCGAGACCGAGCCCTGGAAGGTCAGCGTGTGGTCGCCGGTGAGTCCGCGCGGCAGCACGCCGGTCCACGTCACGACACCGTTGGCGTCGGCGGTCGCGTTGCGGTCGAGCACGGTCGGGGTCGAGTAGATGACGATGAGGATGCCGCTCTCGTTGGGCTGGTACCCGCCGGCGGTGAACGTGTGGGTGCCGCCCTCGGTGTGCTGCGCCTCGGTGGTGGAGATACCGGTCTTGGCGGGCGGGGTGGCCGCGGGCTCGCGCACCGCGGTCGTCACGACGGCGGCCGTCGACGCCGAGGTGAGGCTGATCGGCGACCAGGCGTCGAGGGTGCGGTCGGTGATTGAGAGGCCGTGCGCGGCGAACGTCGCCACCCCGTACGACTGGCCGCCCACGAACGACCCTGCGGGAACGGTGATCGTGGTGCTGAAGCGCCCGTTGACCACGCTGGGCTGCACCCACACGGTGTTGATCCAGCCGCCGCTCGAGGGCACCTGGCCCGGCTGCCATACGGATGAACTGCCGATGGAGACGTAGACACCGCTCGCGGCGCCGGCACCGGTGTAGCCGCTGCCGGTAATCGTGAACGAGGTCGCGACCGCGGGGTTCGCGCTCGACGGGCTCACCGCGAGTCCGACGCTCGGCGCGGCGGGTGTGGTCGGCGTCGTCGGGTTGGTCGGGTTCGTCGGGGTGGTGGGCGTACCCGGGTCGACGACGGCCGCGAACGCGACGGATGCCTTCGCATCCTGGGTGCGGTCTGCCATGTCCACGTGGTTGCGGATCGTGAACACTGCCGGGGCGGTCATCGCGGCCGCGCTCGCGGGCACTGCGAAGGAGAAGCTGAACGTGCCATCCGTTCCCATCTGCACGACGGTCCCGGAGCTCGGAGTCGGCGACACCTGGCGCGCGCCGACGCAGGTGTAGAACATCGAGAACGTGACCGTCGCCAGATCCCGGTCCTCACACACGGCGACGTAGATCGCCTTCGTCGGGTCGTAGTTCGCACCAGTGACGGTGACCGTCGCACCTGCGCGGTCGAGGTTCGTCGCCGGGGTCACGGTGATCGCCGGGAGGAGTGCCGCGAAGGAGATCGCCGCTTTCGCATCCTGGGTGCGGTCGGCCATGTCCACGTGGTTGCGGATCGTGAACACTGCCGGGGCGGTCATCGCGGCCGCGCTCGCGGGCACTGCGAAGGAGAAGCTGAACGTGCCATCCGTGCCCATCTGCACGACGGTCGCGGAGCTCGGAGTCGGCGACACCTGGCGCGCGCCGACGCAGGTGTAGAACATCGAGAACGTGACCGTCGACAGCTCCCGGTCCTCGCACACTGCGACGTAGATGGCCTTCGTCGGGTCGTAGTTCGCACCGGTCACGGTGACCGTCGCACCCGCGCGGTCGAGGTTCGTCGCGGGAGACACCGTGATCGTGGGCTCCTCGGCGACGGCGAGGGGGGCGAAGCCGCGCTCGAGCGACTCGGGCGCAGTCTCGCCGGCGGGCGCCTCCTCCACGACCTCGATCGGCTCGGCGCTCGGCTCCGGGCTCGGCTGACTCGTCGGCTCGGCGGTCGGCGTCGCGGTCGACGTGATCACGTCGTCGGTGGTCGGCTGGTCGTCGGCGAAGGCGGGCGTGGCGACGAGGGCGCCGAGCACGAGAGCCGCGGCGGCAACTGCCGCGCCCCATCGTGTTCGGGCGCGGTCGAGAGGGGTCAAGGTCACGAGAACTCCAGGGGTACAGGATCCGACGGCACTGCTGTCAACCATGCGGAACTTAGCTAAGGCTAAGCTAACTCGACCCTAGAGGGGAGCGCTAGCTCCTGTCAAAGATTCGGTAAGGCTTACCTTACCTCGGGGCGCGATACATGCCGATGTGCATGATCGTGGCCTCGTCGAACGGCTCACCGAACTCCTCGAATCCGAACTTCGCGTAGAGCGGCGCGACGTATTGCTGGGCGTGCAGGAGCATCGGCTCGTGGCCGAAGTCGTCGAGGGCGCGCGCGAGGAGCACCTGGGCGAGGCCCTCTCCCCTGCGATCGGCGCGCACCACGACGCGGCCGATGATGCGCCGCGCGTCGAGGTGCTCGGGCTCGTCGTTGACCAGCACACGGATGTAGGCGGCGCAGCCGAGCGCATCCTCGATCCAGTAGTGCACGGTACCGGGCTCTTGGTCGCGGTTGTCGAGTTCCTCTTCGTCGACCTTCTGCTCGACGAAGAACACGTCGGTGCGCAGTTTGACGAAGGAGTAGAGGTCGCTCGTTGTGAGTTCGCCCCACGACTTGACGAGCACGGGAGAGTCGGTCACGAAACCGAGTTTAATGGGGTCATGACCTACAAGATCGAGAAGACCGAAGCTGAGTGGCGCGAAGAGCTGGGCGACCGCTACTCGATCCTCCGAGAGGCCGCCACCGAGCGCCCGTGGTCGGGCGCCCTGCTCGACGAGAAGCGCGACGGCGTGTACGTCTGCGGCGCGTGCGGCGCCGAGCTCTACAAGAGCGGCGCGAAGTTCGACTCCGGCTCGGGCTGGCCCAGCTTCTTCGAGGCAGTGAACCCGGATGCCGTCGAGCTCAAGGTCGACGACTCCCTCGGCATGACGCGCACCGAGGTGCTCTGCGGCACGTGCGGCTCGCACCTCGGCCACCTGTTCGACGACGCGGTGCAGACCCCCACCGGCGACCGGTACTGCATGAACTCGCTCTCCCTCGACTTCAAGGAGAACTGATCAGCGCCCTCGACGCCGTTCGCAACCGGCGGTCGGTCTCGCATGTGACCGCCGACGCTCCCACCCACGAGCAGCTCGTCCCGCTCGTCGAGGCGGCAGCGGGCGTGGCCGATCACGGCTCGCTGAGGCCGTGGCGCCTTATCGAGATCCGCGGGACCGCCCGCGAGGCGATCGGCAAGGCGTTCGCGAAAGCCGGGAGCTCGGCGGACAAGCCGCTGCGCGCTCCCCTACTCATCGCGGTGGTCGCCATTCACCGGCCGAGCAGCAAGGCTCCCGAGTGGGAGCAGGATGCCGTGGCATCCGGCGTCGCCCACATGCTCAGCCTGCTGCTCGACGAAGCGGGTTGGGGAGTCTTCTGGCGCACGGGCGACCCCACGCGCGCCAAGAAGGTGGCGAAGGCGCACAAGCTCGCGAGGAACGAGAAGCTCATGGGCTGGCTCTACGTGGGCGGCAAGCCCGACCGCGCGAAGGCGGGCAAGAAAGACAAGCTCAACCTCGAGAAGCACCTGACGGCGCTCTAGCCGGGATGGCGGCGATCGCCACCGCGACGAAAGTCACGACGGTGCCGATGATCGTCGCCGGCGCGATCGGGTGGTCGGCCACCGGGAGTGCCAGGTCGAAGATCAGCGACGCGGCGAGCTGGCCGGCGATCGCCGAGAGTCCGAGCAGCAGCACGCCCGTGTAGCGGACGGTGATCGCGTAGCCGTAGACGAAGACGATACCGACGGCGCCGCCCACATACAGCCACGGGCTGCCGGCGGCCCGCACGGTCACCCCGGTCGCGATCGCGTGCACCAGCAGGATGATGCCGAGTATTGCCGCACCGACGAGGAAGTTGAAGAACGTCGCCGTCAGCGCGTTCGACGCTTGACGGATCTGGCCGTTGACGGCCTGCTGCCACCCGAGCCCCAGACCCGCCGCCACCGGGAGGATGAGCACCCACGGCGCGATGCCGCCCTGAATGCGCGGCGATACCGCCACCACGACCGCGATCACCGCGAGGATCGCCCCGACGAGCCGCAGCAGCGTGACGGGCTTCGGCGCCATCGTGCCGAGGCCCCGCCGGTCGACGATCATGCCGCTCACGGTCTGCCCGGTCACCGTCGCAACGGTGAAGAGGGCGACCCCCAGCAGTGCCGCGGTGAGACCCTGCGACAGCACGAAGAGCGCCCCCGCCGAGCCGCCCACGGTGTACCACCAGGGCATCTCCCTAACCCGCACCGCCCGGACGATCGAGGCAACGCCCCGCCGGGTCGACGGATGCACGAGCGCAACGACCGCCATGATGACGAACCCCGACCCGAACGAGATGAACGCGGCGAGGTAGCCGTCACCGAGCTCGCGACCGAGCTCCCCGTTGATGCGGGATTGCGTGGCGACGAGTGCCCCGCAGAAGACTGTTGCGGCAACGGCGAGCGCCACTGCGGCGCGGGAATGTGTCACCTGCCGAGTCTAGGTAAGGTTGTTCACGCATTACGCTCGCCCCCTTAGCTCAGTTGGCCAGAGCACCGCTCTTGTAAAGCGGGGGTCGTCGGTTCGAATCCGACAGGGGGCTCTTCGAAAATCGCTGGTCAGAGGCCTGATTTCCCTAGCTGCGCGTCGAATCGGGTCAGGTCGCCGATCGCGATCGGGCCGAGGCTAGGGACGATGTGCAGTCGGACGACGCCCTCAAGCCGGTCGAACGTCGAGCGTCTCAGGTCGGTGCGCGTCTCGGCCCACTTATTCATCCAGTCACCGATGCTCACCCGAGCGCGAGTCGGGTCGATGTAGCGGCCGCTGTTCTTCGCGACCTCGACTGAGGCGAGGAACAGCTCTGCGTCGCGCTTGGTGCGGAACCCGCGCTTGTCGGTCTGCTTGTGATCCGGCTTTCGGTAGCGCACGCGGTACCGGCGCCCGCCCGACGTCTCGTACGGGGTGACACTCCCCATCAACGCCCCTTCCAATTCCGTTCTCAGTAGAACTCATACGTCCGACAGACGCCCGCCTGTCGTGTGGTTAGCAAATCATCCTCACATCGGCTCGCCGCGACTATATGGTGGCTGCGTGACTCAACGCCCTCCCGGTGCCAATTGGTGGAAAGTCGATTTCCACGCCCACTCTCCCGCTTCCTTCGATTTCGGCGCAGAGGAAGGCAGCCGCGCCACCGCCGTGACGGAAGTTACGGACTGGCTGCTCGCCTACATGGCTGCGGAGGTTGATGTCATCGTCATCACGGACCACAACACAGGCGAGGGCATCGAACCTGCCCGCGTCGCGCTGTCAGAACTGCGGAGTGCTTCCGACCCGGGCTTTCGCGACCTCACCATCCTCACCGGAGTCGAACTAACGGTGCTCGACGGTTATCACCTTCTGGCCGTGTTCGATACCGACACTCCCAGAACTCAAATCGATCGCCTCTTGGAACGATGTGACTACCGAGGAGATCGCGGAGACAGCAACGGAACCACCGCGTATTCCTTCGAACAAGTAGTCAAGGAGATCTCTGACGACGGTGGTCTTGCGATACCTGCTCATTGCGAGACACGCGGGTTCTTCAGCATGGACGCTCGTAGCCAGCTCCCCATAGTTCGATCGGGTTTGGTCTCTGCGGCTGAAGTCACAACTGAGGATGGTGCGCGAAAGGCCCTCGCCAAGGGGTGGGTGCCGCTTCTCGGGTCGGATGCTCATCATCTTGACGGCACCGGCGCACCGGAGAATGTGGAAGCGAAATACCCAGGCAGTCACTACACGTGGGTGCGTATGGAAACGCCGAACCTCACCGGAATCCGGATAGCGCTGGCCGACGGTGAAACCTCCGTCGTTCGTTCGGCGACTGGATTGACAGATCCCAATGTTGTCTTGCACGGTGCAATCCGCAGCATTGAGGTCACCCGAAACGGCGAGACGTACCGGCAAGAATTTAGTCCGTGGATGAATGCCATCATCGGCGGCCGCGGCGTGGGGAAATCAACTGTCTTAGAGATCCTCCGACTTGCGATGGGCCGGTTTCAAGAATTGCCGGAGAGGCTCGGCGACGACCTCAGCTGGTTTTCACCTGAACCTCCGCGAGCAGGCGAGGAACGCTATTGGGACGAGCTGACCGCTGTGAACGTCGTCTACTCCAAGCTAGGAAACGACTACCGCATCGCGTGGTCTGGGGCCGCACCCGCAGCATCGACAATCGAACTCTGGGATGGGTCGTCCTGGGTCCAAGAGCAAGGCCTGCCAGCCGACCGCTTCCCGCTTCTGATGTACAGCCAGAAGCAAATCTACGAAACGGCCCAAAGGCCCCAGACTCTGCTCCGCATGATCGATCAGCAGTCAGCAGTCGACTATGCAGGGTGGTCAGTGGACGCCGATCGCTTGGCCGACGAATACCGGACAAAGAGGGCTGTGATTGGTCAATTGTTGGGAACCATTGAGATGGAGGGACGAGTCAGCGGCGAGCTTTCCGACGTCGATGCGAAGCTGACTTTGATCGGCGTGTACATCAACTCTGGGGAAGCCGCCGAACTTGACGCTTTGGTGCGAGCTGAGAACGAGCGCGCTGCCCACGAAGCCTCGGTGAAGGAGTTGGCCGACGCCGTAAGAACATCTGTTCGCGCTTTCGACGGAGCCGCTCACCCTGACGGCGTTGAAGCCGACTGGCAGCCGGCAGTCGACCGCGCGGGTGCCTTGGCGCTTTTCAGACGCGAACTAACCGATTCCCTCAACGCCCTCGAAACATCCAATGATGCCTGGACCTTGGAGAGTTCAAACTCTCCCCGACTTGCGAGGATTGAGGAACTTCAGTCAGTCGTGGCGGATCAGGCCGCCGCTTTGGATCCGTCTTTGACCAGCGCAGTGGGTGCCGATCCCGCGGCCTATCGCGCAGAACTGATTGGCCGGAAGGAAACGCTTGAAGGGTCTGCCCGAGAGATCGCCTCCGCGCGGTCGTTGCTAGCGGACGAGTTGATCGCGGCAGACGAGATCTTGGCGAGGATCTCCGCGCATAGAGCGACCCTCACGGACCGAAGACGCGTTTTCGCACATCGGATTACGAAGCCGGACTTCAAGCTCGAGGTATTCGCGCAAGCAGATGAAGATCGCTTGGAGGAAGAACTTCGAACGCTCACGCAAAAGCCCTCTCTGTTCGACGCAGTTTTCGCGAAGAACGACGGCCTGCGAAAGGGACTTCCTCATCCGCAAGACCCGAGTTTCGCGGGCCGCATAGCGAGCTTGAAAGAGATACTCAAAGACATACAGCGCGATGGTGCGAGCTCTCCTCACCTTGCCGCGCTGGGCTCAATCGAAGGAAGATTCTTATCCCATCTCATAGGACTGGATTCGAGCCAGTTCCAAACGGAGGTGGATCTGTGGTTCCCCTCAGACCGACTTCAGGTGCGGTACAAGCAGCAAGGCGAGTCCCAGTTCCGCGAGCTTGATCAAGGATCGCCAGGCCAGAAGACCGCCGCTTTGCTGGCGGTCATTCTGGAGCTCAACAACGATCCGCTTGTGCTGGATCAGCCAGAGGACGACTTGGACAACGAGTTGATCTCGGAGCTCGTAGTTAAGGTTCTCAAAAAGTCCAAGACCGGCCGTCAAGTGGTCACGGTTACACACAATGCCAACGTGGTGGTGAACGCGGATGCAGAGCTGGTCGTGGTCCTGAAACACGGCGACAATGTACCGGAAGCTATCGGGGCCGGATCAATTCAAGTCGAAGAGATCAAGGATGCAGTTTGTCTAATCATGGAGGGTGGCGAGGACGCTTTCCTCGCGAGATACAAACGACTTGTGAAGCAGTAGTTCAACGCTCGCGGAGGGCAGTTCGTTGATTGACGCATCGACGACCGCTGCACGGATCGCCTTCGCTCTGGCCCAAGATAGTAGGAATGGTGCTTTACGCGCATTCCTGGACTACTCGGACGAACTCACTCGGTACAGTCCTGCCGAGCGCTTCGGGCTCGCAGCCATTAATCCCGGACCTACCGGCTCTGCGGCTTGGGACGCCGCTCTCGCGGGACTAGTCGACTTCAATCTTGCGCCACCGAAACCAGGCTGGATTGAAATGCCCGACCGATTCTTGCCTTCGCCAGCGACACCCCAGCTCGGCCGCTACGATCTGCCTCCCGACCTCTCCGACGTGCCTCCTGAATTCCTTCGCCGCAACGTACTCATGGAACGCCGCACCCTTCAGAGCGTCTAACTTCCATCCCTCCACTGACACACCCAATCAACTTTTTTTGCCCTGTCCTACCGCCCCTCCTTTACATCCCAACCTCCCGCGCAGAACTTGTGGAGTGCGGGAGGTTGGGATGCTGGCTCCGTCAGGGAGGGGCGGTAGGACAGGGCAAAATCACCCAGAACCGTTCGTTTGGGTGGTCGCGACAGGTGAGTACCCCAAACGAGTACCCAAGACTCCTATGGTCAAACGTTAGAATTTGGAAACGTGGGCTGTAGGGCGGTCGAAGAGGCTTCCGGCAGCAAGTTTGATGCGCCTGAACTTCATGCTTTAGATGGGATACACCGCAGGGAAACTAGCGTCGCGCATGCGTGAGAGTCCCCGACTAGGCTCCCGCGTGGAACTGTGTCGTTGGTGTGGCGTCCACGCGGGAGCCTATAGTCGGGGACTCTCACGCAGCGCAACTTCTGTATGTATGGGCTTGTTTCGCGCGCGAATCTTTGTGCACACTCTCCATTCCCTCTTCGCAACCACCTTAGTGGGGGGTCATCGCCATCGTCGGAACGCACAAGAGGATCAACTACAAGGCGAGAATGGTTTAATGACGACTATGTTCGTCATTAAGTGTTATTGTGGCGACTGCAGTCGTCATTAGGGAGGACGTGAGATGGTAAGAATTTCAACAACCAGGCAACGTCGCATGGAGGAGTTGGGCAATTCGATTCGAAGCTGGCGAAAAGCCAGTCGACTAACGGCCGCAATAGTCGCTGAACGCGCGGGAATCACTCGAGACACCTTGCGAGCGATTGAGGAAGGATCCGGAAGCGTGCGAGTTGAGAATCTGTTTGCAGTTCTCGAGGCTTTGGGCATCGATCCCTTGGTGTTGGCCGCGGTAGATCCAATGAACAATGAACGCGGACGTGCACTAGCTGCGAGAGGACTTCCTGAAAGAGTTCGCGCATGAAAGTCAGCGCGCACATTCAACTAGCAAACGGCGAGGAGCTTCTTGCCGGATCGCTCGAGTCGCTTGAGCCACGCATCGGATCGTTCCTAATTGAGTTCCGGTATGACTCCGAGTTCCTTCGTAATCCGTTGGCTTATCCCCTTAGTCCAGACCTGCCCCTGGACAGCGGACCACACATATCCAGTGTCGAGCGCACAATGCCTGCGGCGTTTTCTGACGCTCAGCCCGATATGTGGGGTCGGCGCCTTCTCGAGGCACATGCACGGTCCGATGCAAAAGAAGCTGGTCGACATCATCGAAAACTAAGCGAGATGGAGGTGCTGCTCGCGGTCCCAGACCTGACTAGGCAAGGTGCGCTTCGTATTGCAGACGCGTCGGGTTTTCTGAGCGCAAGACGCGAGTCCGTTTCCACCGTACTGGACCTACCGAATTTGATAGAAGCGGCCCAAGCATTCGAAGCCGGTGATGAGATCACCGAAGAAATGGAACGCCTATTCGCAGCAGGAACGTCGATGGGCGGAGCTCGGCCGAAAGCTACGGTAAGGACTGCTTCAGGGGGACTCGCAATTGCGAAGCTACCTCGCGCTGAAGGCGATTTTGGCGATGCAATGGCTTGGGAGGCAACGGCTCTCGAACTGGCAAGGCTTTCAGGCATGCGCGTGGAGAACTTCAAACTTCATCGCACCAGAGATAACTCGGTTCTAGTCGTTGAGCGCTTTGACCGCAGAGGTAGTCAGCGAATTGGTTACCTGAGCGCGGACAGTTTGCTGCTGAAGCAACGCACTGAATTGGTGGACTACGCAAAGTTGGCCGACGTAGCGTTGCCGCAAAGTTCGTCGCCGAGAGCCGATGGTGAAGAACTCTTCCGACGGGTTGCGTTCACCTTGATGATCAACAACATCGACGATCACATGAAGAACCACGGCTTCGTCCGCGAGACAAGCGGTTGGCGACTTTCGCCGGCATTTGACGTTAATCCGCACTATCGACACGGCGGCACCGACGCCACCCCGATTAACGACCAAGACGACCCCTCAGCGCGCGATATTCGGAATCTTGTGGCGAGTTCGGAACGCTTTGGGGTGCTCGAAGCAGACGGAATACGGATTATCAAACAGGTCGAGGCGTCGACGAGAAATTGGCGCGAGATTGCTGCCACCTTCGGTATCGAGCCTGAGGGCGCCCATGCTATGCGCGGTGCATTCGACAATCCGAACCGCGAACTAGCGCTGCGATTGCCGACGCCAGACGAATCGGACAGGGTTCCAGTTCGCACCCCAGTACGTCGGCTTACAGGTAACGATCGACCTTCGGGCTAGTGGGTATGCTCCGCCCATGATCACAATCTCATTCGGCCCGTTCGACGGGATCGCGGTGTTGGGGGCAATCACCGGAGCGATTGCCCTGGTCTGGCAGATCTTCACTTGGCGACGTCTTGGCCATCGGGTCAAGGTGACGTCTGGTTACTCGATAATGATCTACGGCGATCGGCCGGGCGACGATGATCAGGTATGCGTGACCGCTAGAAACGACGGCACTTCCGCTGTGACGGTGACGGGATGGGGCATCCGAGTCGCGAACCGGGAGAACGCCCAAGTATTCAAAGCCTTCCCGGCATCCGACACGATTCCCCATCGCCTCGAACCCGGAGCTGAAGCCAATTTTTACTTCCCTGCGGGTGAACTGCGCGATTACAACCGACGAACCAACTTCGCATATAGGCGCATGATTCCATACGTGAGGCTCGCTACACGGCAAACCATATTCAGCGGGAAGGGCGTTCCTCTCAAGGACTAGGCCCTGTTGCGATTCATATGTGATGTATCCGGACATTGGTGACACTTCTGCATCAATAGATCGGTGACCATTCGGGTCTGTTTGGTGGTGACACTTCCCTTCATTGTTTGAGGGAT
>CAIXMB010000194.1 GCA_903920435.1 uncultured Actinomycetes bacterium | reverse complement strand
GCGCGAACTCGAGCACACCGAGGTGAAGAAGGGCTGCGACGCGGGCGACTGCGGCGCCTGCACGGTGCTGCTCGACGGCGGGCCGGTGCACTCCTGCATCTACCCCGCCCACCGGCTGGACGGCGCGTCGGTCGTGACGGTGTCGGGCCTCGGGACGGTCGAGCACCCGCATCCGGTGCAGCAGGCGTTCGTCGATGCCGGAGGGTTCCAGTGCGGGTTCTGCACGGCGGGCATGGTCGTGACGGCGTCGACCTTCCCCGACGACGTGTCGCGCGACGACCTGCCCCGACTGCTCAAGGGAAACCTGTGCCGCTGCACGGGCTACCGGTCGATCGGCGACGCGATCTGCGGGGTGCACAACACCGAGCACGCGGAGCCCGGCGAGGCGGCTGGGCGCTCTATCGCCCCGCCCGCGGCGCTGCGCGTCGTGACCGGCACCGAGCCGTACACGCTCGACCTCGTGACCACCGGGCTGCTGCACCTCGCCGTGCTCGGGTCGCCGCACGCGCACGCGCGCATCCTCTCCATCGATGCCTCGGCCGCGCTCGCCCTCGACGGCGTGCACGCCGTACTCACCCACCTCGACTCCCCCGACGTGCTCTTCTCCACCGGGCGGCACGAGAGCCGTGAGGACGACCCCGACGACACCCGCGTCTTCGACACCGTCCTGAGGTTCCGCGGCCAGCGGGTTGCGGCGGTCGTCGCCGACACGGTGGGGATCGCGCAGCTCGCGCTCGAGCACATCGTCGTCGAGTACGAGGAGCTGCCCGCCGTCTTCGATCCGCTCGTCGCCCGCGCCCCCGGCGCGCCGCTCGTGCACGGCGACAAGGGCCCCGATTCGAGGATCTCGGCGCCGGAGCGCAACACCGTCGCCGAGTACCACGGCGAGCTCGGCGACGTGGACGCCGCCGTGGCCGCCTCCGCCGCGTCGTTCACGGGGGTGTTCCAGACCCAGCGCGTGAGCCATGCCGCCCTCGAGACGCACGCCGCGCGCGGGTGGCTCGACGCGGAGGGGCGGTTGGTCATCCGTACCTCCAGCCAGGTGCCGTTCCTGGTGCGCGACGAGCTCGCCCACATCTTCTCGCTCGACCCGGCGCGCGTGCGCGTGTTCACCGCGCGGGTGGGCGGCGGGTTCGGCGGCAAGCAGGAACTGCTCACCGAAGACCTCGTGACCTTCGCCGTGCTCGCGACCGGCAAGGCCGTGCAGTACGAGTTCACCCGCGAGGACGAGTTCACGATCGCGCCGACGCGGCACCCCATGCGCGTCGAGGTGACCGTCGCGGCCTCCGCCGACGGCACGCTCACGGCCCTCGCCGTCGACCAGCTCATGGACACGGGCGCCTACGGCAACCACGGCATCGGGGTCATGTTCCACTCGATCCACGAGTCGGTGGAGGTGTACCGCTGCGATAACAAGCGCGTCGACGCCCAGTCCGTGTACACGAACAACCTGCCGTCGGGCGCGTTCCGCGGGTACGGGCTCGGGCAGGTGATCTTCGCCGTCGAATCCGCGATGGACGAACTCGCCAGGCGGCTCGGCATCGACCCCTTCGAGTTCCGCCGGCGCAACGTCGTGGTGCCGGGCGACGACTTCATCGTCACCTCGGTCGACGAGCAGAGCGACCTCTCGATGGTGAGCTACGGGCTCGACCAGTGCCTCGACCTGGCCGAGGGCGCGCTGGATCACTCGCTCGCCGGCCCCACGGGCTGGCCGGTCGGCACCGGCATGGCCCTCGCCATGATCGCGACGATCGCGCCGCGCGGGCACTTCGCCACCGCGTCGGTCACGGTCGTCGGTGCCGACGAGTACGAGATCGGCGTCGGCACCGCCGAGTTCGGCAACGGCACGACCACCGTGCACGCCCAACTCGTGGCCTCAGCACTCGGCACGACCGTCGACCGCGTGCGCATCCGGCAGTCGGACACGGATGCCGTCGCCTACGACACCGGCGCGTTCGGCTCGGCCGGGGTCGTCGTCGCGGGCAAGGCGCTGCTCGCGGCCGCCGAGCAGCTGCGCGACCTCATCGCCGTGCAGGGACCGGTGCCCGGCCTCACCGCCACGGCGTCGCACGACGGGTCGCCCCGCTCGGTGTCGTTCAACGTGCACGCCTTCCGCGTGGCAGTGAATCCCGCGACGGGCGAGGTGCGGATCCTGCAGTCCATCCAGGCTGCGGATGCGGGCTACGTGCTGAACCCCGAGCAGTTGCGGGGCCAGATCGAGGGCGGCACGGCGCAGGCGATCGGCACGGCGCTCTACGAGGAGCTGACGCTCGACGGCGAGGGCCGCGTGCTCACCGATGCGTTCCGCAACTACCACGTGCCCCAGTTCGCCGACATCCCGATCACCGAGGTGCTGTTCGCCGACACCACGGATGCCCTCGGTCCGCTCGGCGCCAAGTCGATGAGCGAGGCGCCGTACAACCCCGTCGCGCCCGCGCTCGCGAACGCGGTGCGGGATGCGCTGGGCGTGCGGCCGCACGAGCTTCCGATGTCGCGCGACCGGCTCTGGCGGCTAGGGGGCAACGCGGGCTGAGCGGCGCCCGTGGATGGTGCCGCCCAGCACCGTGAGCGGGAGCGCCGTGGCATCCGTGCGCGCCGCGAGGATCTCGGCGAGGATCGAGACCGCCGTCTCCTCGGGCGTGCTCGCGCCGAGGTCGAGGCCGATGGGCGAGTGCAGCGCGGCGATCGCCGCGGCGGTCACACCGCGCTCGAGCAGCGACGCGACGCGACGGTCGTGCGTGTTGCGCGAGCCCATCGCCCCCACGTACGCGACGGGCAGCGCGAGGGCCTGCTCGATGAGCTCGGCGTCGAAGCGGGCGTCGTGGCTGAGCACGCAGATCACGGTGTTCTCGTCAACGCGCGTCGTCGTCAGGTACTCGGTGGGCCAGATGACGACGGTCTCGGCAGTCGGGAAGCGCACCGGCGTCGCGAACAGCGGGCGCGGGTCGCAGACCGTGACGCGGTAGCCCATCGCGCTCGCTGCCCTCGCGAGGGCCGCGGAGAACTCCATGGCGCCGAAGATGATCATGCGCCGGTCGAGCGGCGGGGTGTCGACGTAACCGCACACCTCGATCGCCGTGCCCCGCCTCAGCTGCATTGCGAGAGCCTCGGTGAGCGGCTGGACGTGGATGCGGATCGTGCCGCCGCAGGTGAGGCCCACCGAGAAGGCGGACTCGTCGCTCACGCCGTACTCGACGGTGCGCGCGGCACCGTCGGCGAGCACGAGCTCGCACGTCTCGACCACGGCGCCCTCGACGCAGCCGCCGGCGATGCTGCCGATGACCTCCTCGCCGTCCCACGCCATCGACGTTCCGACCGTGCGCGGCGCGCTGCCCTCGATCGAGATCGCGGTCGCGACGACGAGCGTGCGCCCGGCATCGACGGCTGCGAGCAGCCGGTCCGCGATCTCATGCATGGCTACAGCGTCGCACAGCCGTGTTACGCGCGCGTCACATCCGGGGAGTAGAAACGGGAGCATGCTCACCATCACCGGCGCGACCGCGATCGTCATCGACGAGACCACCGAGACGTCGGGCGACCTCGTCGTGCCGGGTGACGGCACGCTCGACGCGAGCGGCTGCGTCGTCACGCCCGGGCTCGTCAACGCCCACCACCACCTGCTGCAGAGCGCGTTCCGCACCCTCCCGGGCACGCGCGGCGTCGCCATGCGCGACTGGCTGCCGACCATGGCGGCCGCGTACGCCCGAGCCGGTGTCGACGCCGAGCTGGCGAGCGCCGCGGCCGCGGTCGGGGTCGCCGAGGGACTACTGAGCGGGGTGACCACGGTCGCCGACCACCACCTCACGTGGCCCAGCGGCGCCGACACGGTGTCGATCGCGCGGGCGACCGCCGACGCCGCGCGCGCCCTCGGCGGCCGGCTGGTGTTCGTGCGCGGTTCGGCGCGCGACGACCCGCAGGAGGCAGCGGCCTCGGCGGAGGCGATCGTGGACGCGCTCCTCGCCGAGTTGCCCACTTCGGCCGGTGTGACGCCTCGCGAACCGGCAGAAGTGGGCAACTCGGTGGGGCGCGGAGTCACGGGCGACGGCATGCTGCAGCTCGCGGTCGGCCCCGCCGGGGTGCACAGCGACTCGCGCGAGACGTTCGAGCTGCTCGGCGAGGTCGCGGCGAAGCACGGGCTGAGGCGCCGCACCCAGTCCAACGAGCAGGTCGACACCGAGATCGCGCTCGAGAAGTACGGCAGGCGGCCCGTCGACCTGCTCGAGGAGTGGGGCTGGCTCGCCGACGACGTCACGCTCGCGCACCTGTGCGATGTCACGCCGGGCGAGATCGAGCGGCTCGCGACGGCGGGCGTCACCGCGACCCACGCGCCCGGCTGCGACTTGCCGATGGGGTGGGGTATCGCTCCGGTCGCCGCGCTCCTCGCGGCGGGCATCCGTGTCGGCCTGGGTACGAGCGGGGGCGGCAGCAACGACGCGGGGCACCTGCTCGCGGATGCCCGGCTCGCCCTGCAGGTAGCACCCCTCGTGGGGCGCCCGCTGGCGGCGCGCGAGGTGCTCGGCCTCGCCATGGCGGGCTCGGCGGCGGGGCTCGGGCGGCCGGAGCTCGGCCACCTGCGGCCGGGAAGCGCCGCCGACCTGTGCGTGTGGGACGTCTCGGGCGTCGCCGACGCGGGTGTCGCCGACCCGGTCGCCGGCCTCCTGTGGGCGAACCCCGGGCGCCGGCCGAAGCACGTCGTGGTGAACGGGCAGGTCGTGGTGCGCGACTACGAGCTCGTCAACGCCGACGAGCGCGAGCTGGTGGAGAGGCTGCGGCTCAGAGTTCCAGCGTGAGCTTCGGCGAGGCCGAGCGCGAGACGCAGATGTACATCACGTCGTTGGCGTCCTGCTCGTCGGGCGTGAGGATCGAGTCGCGGTGGTCGACCTCACCCGCCATCACGCGCACCTCGCACGTGCCGCAGGTGCCCTCGCGGCAGCTCGAGAGCACGAGCACCCCGGCCTCCTCGACCACGTCGAGGATGCTGCGCTCCGGCGGCACCTCGAGCTCCAGCCCGGAGTACATGAGCTCCACCTCGAACGGCTCGGCGAGCACGGGCGCACCCAGCTGCTTGGGCTCGAAGCGCTCGACCTTCAGCTGCCTGCCGCGCGCCGCCGCCTCGACGGCCTCGATGAGGCGCGCGGGACCGCAGCAGTACGTGGTGGTGAACGGCGGCAGCGTCGCGAACAGCTCAACCAGGTCGAGCCGCTGGCCCTCGTCGGCGGCGTGCACCGAGACGCGGCCCGGATGCTCGCGCTCGAGCGAGAGCAGGGCCATCGTCGACCGTGACCGACCGGCATACTCGAGCCGGTAGTCGACACCCGCGGCGGCCGCGGCCTCCACCATGGCGGAGATCGGCGTGATGCCGATGCCGCCCGCGATGAACAGGTAGCGCGTGCCGCGCTCCGGGGTGAACTCGAAGTGGTTGCGCGGGCCCGCGACGCGCAGGGTCGCCCCCTCGAGGGCGTGGTCGTGGATCCAGGTCGAGCCACCCCGGCCGTCGTCCTCGCGCAGCACCCCGATGCGCCAGGTGGGCGAGCCGGGAGTGCCGCACAGCGAGTACTGGCGCGCGTCGCCGTTCGGCAGCAGCACGTCGATGTGGGCGCCCGGCTGCCAGCGCGGCAGGGTGCGGTCGGCGCTCAGCTCGATGAGCGCGACACCGTCGGCGTCTTCCGTGCGACGGGTCACCGTCATCTCGAATGCTGTGGAATCGAGGGCGTTCACAACTGCTCCGGCTTCTCCTTGACCACGAACAAGCGGTACCCGCCGGGCTCGAGGGCTCTCCAGCGGTGGGGAGTGCCCCCAACGTAATAGAGCGAATCGCCCGCCACCAAAACCGAGACGCCCTGCTCGCCGAGATCGACCTCGCACGAGCCCTCCACGACATGGATGAACTCGTCCTCCGCGTGCACGAAGTAGTCGCCGCGCTCGAGGTTCGACCCCCGGAACTCCATGGGGTGGAAGCTGCGGGTGCCGTGCACGAGCATCCGTGCCTCGCCCTCGGCGTAGTGGCCGCGCGTGCCCTCGGCAGCCCGCACGATCGTCGAGGCGGTGTCGTCGCCGCCGGCGAGCAGTTCGAGCTGGCTGCTGCCCAGGGCGCGCGCGATGCGCTCGAGCGACACCATGCTCGGCCGGGCCCGCCCCCGCTCGAGCTGGCTGAGGAAGGGGTGCGACAGCTCGCACCGCGCGCCGAGCTCCTCGAGGGTCAGGCCGCGCGCACGGCGCAGGGCACGGATGCGCGCGCCGACCTGCACGGCCTGCCGGTCAATCGCAGCATCGAGGGACATGGCGGCATTCGTACCACGGAGTCGCCGGGAGCGAGCCGCAAATTAACACGTGGAAACGATCACGTCACACGCCCGAAACGCGGCGCTCTTAGATTCGTCCGTGTTGACCCCATCAACATTCCCCGTGCAGCCGGCTCAACGGTGCGGCAGCTGCGCACACGCTCTCAGACCCCCGGAGACCGCACCGTGACCAGCCTTCCCCGCCAGCTCTCGCTGCTGAGGAACGCCCTGCTCCCCGATGGGTCACTCGTCGACGTCGAGCTCATCGAGGACATCGTGCGGGCCGTGCGCCCGGCCGAGCCCGAGGTGCAGGCATCCGGTGATTCGATCGTCGACCTCGACGGCTTCATGCTCCTGACCGCGCCGGCCGAGCCGCACGCCCACCTCGACAAGGCCCTCTCGTGGGACCTCATCAACCCGCCGGCCGGCGACCTGGTGAAGGCCATCGAGTCGTGGCGGGCGTACTCATCGGTGATGACCGTCGAGTCGATCGCCGACCGCGCCCGCGCAGCGGCCCTCGGCATGCTGCGCAACGGGACCACCGCCGTGCGCTGCCACGTCGACCTGCTCATCGGCGACGACCCGCTGCGCGGCGTGCGCGCCCTCGTGCAGGTGCGCGACGAACTCGCCCACCTCATGGACATCGAGCTCGTCGCGCTTGCCGCCTCCGATATCCCGGATGCCACGATCGAGGCCGCCCTCGACCTCGGTGTCGATCTCGTGGGGGGCGCACCGCACCTCGCCCCCGCACCGCTCGACGACCTGCGGCGCCTGCTCGCTCTCGCCGAGCGCCGCGGCCTCGGCGTCGACATGCACACCGACGAGGGACTCACCGGCGACCCCACGATCCTCGAGTTCGCGAGCATCGTGAAGGACTGGACCGTTCCGGTCTCGGCGGGCCACTGCGTGCGACTCGGCACCCTCGAGCCGCACGACCTCGACGAGGTGATCACCGCGGTGCTGGCCGCCGACATCGGGATCATCTCGCTGCCCATCACCAACCTGTACCTGCAGGGCTGGGAGCACCCGGTGTCCACACCCCGCGGTCTCACAGCCCTGCGTCCACTCCTCGACGCGGGCGTGCGCGTCGGGGCCGGCGCCGACAACGTGCGCGACCCGTTCAACCCCGTGGGTCGCAGCGACGCGCTGGAGACGGCGTCGCTGCTCGTCACCGCGGGTCACCTGTCGCTCGACGAGGCGTACTCGGCAGTGAGCGACGGAGCGCGCTCGGTCATGAATCTCCCCCGGGCCGGCGTGAGGGTCGGCGCGCGGGCGGAACTCCTCGCTGTGCGCGGGGCGAGCCTGTCCGATGTCATCGCCAATGCCTCGGCAGACCGCTATGTCATCCACGCCGGGTCGCTCGTCGCGCAGAGCGCGGTCAGCTACACGGTTGCATCCCCTATCCGCACACCCATCCTCGAATCGAGGTGACCAGCACCATGCCCACCACCACCAAGACCGACACCCTGCTCGACTTCACCGACGTGCAGATGACCTTCCCCGACGGCACCGTAGCCCTCTCGGGAGTGAACCTCACCGTCAACCGCGGCGAGTTCGTCACGGTCGTCGGCCCGTCCGGCTGCGGCAAGTCGACGCTGCTGCGCATCGCCTCGGGCCTCGAGACGGCGTCGCACGGCACCGTCGAGCTCGACACCGACCGCATCGGCTACGTCTTCCAGGATGCGACCCTGCTGCCCTGGCGCTCCGTGCAGGCCAACGTCGAGCTGCTCGCCGAGCTGCACAAGACGCCCCAGGCGCAGCGCGCCGCGAAGGCGAAGGAGGCCATCGACCTCGTCGGCCTCACCGGCTTCGAGAAGCACCTGCCGAGAGCGCTCTCCGGCGGCATGCGGATGCGCACCTCGCTCGCCCGCTCGCTCACCCTCGACCCCGAGCTCTTCCTGTTCGACGAGCCGTTCGGCGCGCTCGACGAGATCACCCGCGAGCGCCTGAACGACGAGCTGCTGAGGCTCTTCGCCGAGAAGCAGTTCGCGGGGCTGTTCATCACCCACTCCGTCTCCGAGGCGGTGTACCTCTCGACGAAGGTGATCGTCATGTCGGGGCGTCCGGGCACGATCGTCGACACCTTCGAGGTGCCGTTCGACATGCCCCGCGACCCCGAGGTGCGCTTCACACCGGAATTCGCCGCGCTGGTCGGCAAGGTCTCGCACGCTCTCCGGGAAGGACACAACTGATGGCCGACTCGACCGGTATCGCGCCCCGCCTGCGCCGCCGCGGCCGCAACTTCGGGCCCGGCAAGATCGGGCTGTGGGGGCCGCCGACGGCGCTGCTCGCGCTCATCATCGTGGGCGCCTACATCGCGAACGCCCTGCTCGGCACCCGCGCGTTCCTGCTGCCCACTCCGCACGTCGTGCTGGGCAAGCTCGTCGACCCGAAGACGGCCCCCGACATCTTCGAGTCCCTCGGCAATACGGCGCTCGTCGCACTCGTCGGCCTGCTCATTGCGGCGGTGATCGGCATCGTGTGGGCCATCGCCATGAGCCAGGCGCGGTGGGTGGAGCGCACGCTGTTCCCCTATGCCGTGATGCTGCAGGCGATCCCGATCCTCGCGATCACGCCGCTCATCGGCTTCTCGTTCGGCTACGACTTCCCCTCGCGCGTCGTGGTGTGCGTCATGATCGCGCTGTTCCCGATGGTGTCGAACACGCTCTTCGGCCTGCAGTCGGTCGACCGCGCCCACCGCGAGCTGTTCCGGCTCCAGGGCGCATCCCGCTGGACGATCCTCACCAAGCTCGAGCTGCGGCAGGCCACGCCCGCCATCTTCGCCGGGCTCCGCATCTCTGCGGGCCTGAGCGTCGTCGGCGCGATCGTCGGCGACTTCTTCTTCCAGCGCGGCAACCCCGGCATCGGCGCGCTGATCGCCAAGTACAGCGCCCGCCTCAACTCCGCCGAGCTGTTCGCCTCCGTGCTCGTCGCCTCGCTCTTCGGCGTCGTGATCTTCCTGATCTTCGGGTGGATCGGCCGACGTGCCGTCGGCAAGTGGTACGACTTCGGCTAACCGCCCCCAGAACTCATCCGGCCCCCTGCAATCACACACAACACAGAAGGAGATCCAATGCGTTTCACCCGTACGCGCGCGATCATGGTGACCGGTCTCGTCGCCGGTTCGCTGACGCTCGCCGCATGTAGCACCCCCGCCCCCGAGCCCACCGAGGGTGCAGGCGATCTCACGATTGGCTCGATCGACCTCGCCGCCGCCGGCTGCCCCGCCGACATCAAGATCCAGACCGACTGGAACCCGGAGGCCGAGCACGGCCACCTGTACTCCCTGCTCGGCTCGGACTACACGATCGACGACACCAACAAGACCGTCACCGGCCCGCTCATGGCCAGCGGTGAGTACACCGGAGTCGACGTGACGATCCTCGCCGGTGGCCCGGCCGTCGGGTTCTCGCAGCCCAACGCCCAGCTGTACAGCGACGACTCGATCTTCATGGCGTACGTCGGCACCGACGAGGCGATCGCCCACTCGGTAGACCTCCCCACGGTCGGCGTCTTCCAGCCGCTCGAGAAGGATCCGCAGATGATCATGTGGGACCCGGAGACCTACCCTGACGTCGAGACGATCGCCGACCTCGGCAAGGCCGGAGCCACCATCCGCGTCTTCCCCGGCGGCGTCTACATCGACTACTTCGTCGGTGCGGGCATCCTCTCGGCAGACGAGATCGACTCGACCTACGACGGCTCGCCCGCCGTGTTCGTGTCGGAGGCCGGCAAGATCGCCCAGCAGGGCTTCGCCTCGGCCGAGCCGTACATCTACAAGAACGAGGTGCCGGAGTGGGGCAAGGACGTCAAGTACCAGCTGATCAACGACGCGGGCTTCCCCAAGTACGCGGCGATGGTCTCGGTGCGCCCTGACGACGTCACCACCTACGCCGACTGCCTCACGGCACTCGTCCCCGTCATGCAGCAGGCGGAGATCGACTACTACGACGGCACCACCAAGGACGCGACCAACAAGCTCATCCTCGAGCTCGTCGACGCGTACGACACCGGATGGGTCTACAGCCAGGGCGTCGCGGACTACTCGTTCGACACCCAGCTCAAGGACGGCATCGTCGCGAACGGACCGGATGACACGCTCGGCAACTTCGACGCCGACCGCGTGAAGTCGCTGTTCGACATCGTGACGCCGATCTTCGCGTCGCAGGACATCGCGATGGCCGACGGACTGACCCCGGAGGACCTGTACACGAACCAGTTCGTGGACATGTCGCTCGGCCTCAAGTAACACCCGAAGGAACACAGCACATGACCCCGCCAGTGACGTCCGGCCGCTTGGCTGACAAGCGCGTCGTCGTCACTGGCGGGGCCCGCGGTATCGGGGGCGAGATCGCCTCCCGCTTCGCGGCCGAGGGTGCGGCAGTGAGCATCCTCGACCGCCTGGTCGACCTCGGCACGGAGCGTGCCGCCGCTATCGGCGGCACGTTCCACGAGGTTGACCTGCTCGATCCGGCCGCCACCGCGGCCACCACGACCGCCGCCGTCGAGGCGATGGGCGGCGTCGATGTGCTCGTCAACAGCGCGGGCATCCTCAGGTTCACGTCTCTTCTCGACCTGACGGTCCAGGACTGGAACGAGACGTTCTCGATCAACACGCGCGCCATGCTCACGACCATGCAGGTCTGCGTGCGCGCCATGATCGCCGCCGGTCACGGCGGCAAGATCATCAATCTCGCTTCCATGGCGGCCAAGAAGGGTGGGGCGGGCGAAGGCGCATATCCGCCCTCCAAGGCCGCCGTGGTCGCGTTGACCCGCATGGCGGCACTCGAGTGGGGCTGCCACGGCATCACGGCCAACTCGCTGTGCCCCGGCTACATCCTCACCGAGATGGGCGCCGCGACCCGCACCCAGGCCGACATCGACACCTGGTCGTCGTACTCCCCTCTCGGACGGCTCGGCGAGTCGTCGGATGTGGCGGCCGTCGCCCTCTTCCTCGCCAGCCCCGACGCCGACTACCTCACCGGACAGGCGATCAACGTCACCGGTGGGATGGTCATGCACTGATCTCGACAAGCTCGATCACCGGAGAACCCACATGTACGAAGAACTCGCGGATGAACTGCGCACCCTGATCGGCGAGAAGGGGGTGAGCGTCGAACTCGCCGCGCGAGAGAAGGCCTCCGTCGATGGCGCTCGCATGTCGCCGGTGATCACCGAGCAACTGCCCCTCGGCTTCGCCGACCTCGTCGCCTACCCGGCCACTGCCGAGGAGATCGCACTCGTCGTCGGCGCTGCCGTGCGGCACGGCGCGCCCATCACCCCGCGCGGCAAGGGCACCGGCAACTACGGCCAGGGCATCCCGATGTCGGGCGGCCTCGTACTCGACATGTCGCGCGCCCGCGAGATCGTCGAGGTCGGCGACGGATACCTCACCGCCGAGGCCGGGGCCACGATGGTGTCGATCGAGCTCGCCGCCAACAAGGCCGGGCAGCAGGTGCTCATGTACCCCTCGACCGCGCAGTCGTCCCTCGGCGGATTCATCTCCGGCGGCTCCGGCGGCACCGGCTCGATCGCGCACGGCATGCTGCACCACGGCTACGTGCTCGCGCTCGACGTCGTGCACGGCGTTCCCGACGCCCAGCTCGTGCACGTGGAGGGCGAGGCCGCCGAGCCGTACATCCACAACTACGGCACGGCCGGCATCATCGCCCGCGCGACGGTCAAACTCGAGCCGCTGCAGGACTGGCGCGGGTTCTACGCGTCGTTCCCCACGTTCGAGGGCGCGCTGTCGGTGATCCGCCCGTTCGCCGACCTCGAGCCGACACCGCGCCTCGTCTCGGCAGACCTGCCCACGCTCGCGGACGCGCTGCCGGATGATCCGGCGATCGTGAAGGGGCGGGCATCCCTGCGCGGGATCCTGGACGCCGCGTCCGTCGCCGAAGCAACCCGGCTCGTCGAGGCCGCGGGCGGAACAGTTGAGGACGTGCGCGAGGGCGCGCAGGCGTCGATGAAGATCTCGATGATCAGCTACAACCACCCCGTGGAGTGGCTGCAGAAGTCGGAGCCGAACAAGTACTTCCACGTCGAGGTGGCCGGCGACGCCCTCGTCGACCGCATCGACGAGGTTCACGCGGTCTACCGTGGAGGGATGCTGCACATCGAGGCCCAGAAGGGCCGCCCCATCGGAATGCTCGTCGGCGAGTACGAGTCGGCCGAGGAGGTGTTCGCCGGGTTCGAGCGGCTCGCCGCGATCGGCGTCGGGTACCACAACCCGCACCAGTGGTACGTGGACTACGAGCCCGACCGCACGCTCGCGCACGCCGCCACCACCGACCCGGGCAACCTGCTCAACCCCGGCAAGCTCGCCGCCAAGCCGCCCGTCGCCACCGGGTCGCAGGTATGAGCCGCGACCTCCACGAGCTCTCGGGACCCGCCCTCGCGTCGACCCTCACCGCCGACTCGATCGTCGTGCTGCCCACGGGGTCCATCGAGCACCACGGGCCGCACCTGCCGCTCGCGACCGACCTCATCATGGCCGACCTGATGTCGACCAAGATCGTCGAGGCCGCCGTCGAGGCCGGCCTCGACGTCTGGCGCCTCGCCCCGCTCGCCTACACGAAGTCCGACGAGCACCACTGGGCGGTGGGCACGATGTGGGTGTCGTGGGAGACGCTCATGCGCACCCTCGTCGACATAGGCGAGTCCGTCTCGAAGACTCCCGCGAAGACGCTCGTCTTCTACAACGGCCACGGCGGCAACACCGCACTGCTCATGGTCGCGCTGCGCGAACTGCACATCAGGTTCGGGCTGCGCACCTTCCTCATGAACGCGGGCATGCCCGCGGGCGACGGTGTGAACGGCCCCGACGAGCGCGGCTTCGGCATCCACGGCGGCCACGGCGAGACGTCGATGGTCATGGCCCTGCGCCCCGAACTCGTCGACCTCTCGACCGCCGAGCGCTGGGTGCCCGACCAGATCGCCGACTACGAGCACGTGAAGTTCAACGGCGGCTCCGTCGCGTTCGGCTGGCAGTCAGACGATTTCGGACCGTCGGGCGTGATCGGCGACCCGACGCAGGCGACTGCCGAGTGGGGCGACGAGCTCGTGCGCCGCTCCATCGCCCAGGGCGTTTCGGAACTCGGCGAGATCGCGCGGTTCAACCGGTGACGTCGTTCCCGCTGCTCGACGAGTGGCTCCCCGCCAACGACGTGCCCGAGCGGCCCCAGATGATCCTCTCCACGGTGACCGACGGCGCACCGGATGCCCGCACCGTGCTGCTCACGGAGTTCGACGACGCCGGCCTCTACTTCCACACCGACTCGCGCTCGCGCAAGGTCGCCGCGCTCACCGCGAACCCGGCGGTCGCGCTCACCTTCCTCTGGCCGGGCTTCACTCGGCAGCTGGTCGTGCAGGGTACCGCCGCGGTCGCCCCCGCGGCCGAGCAGGCGACCGCGTTCGAACGGCGATCCCCCTACCTCAAGCAGCTCGCGTGGCAGAACTCCCCCGAGTTCGCGCAGCTGCCGCTCGACGAGCGCGTGCAGCGATGGGCGGCGTTCGACGTGCCCGCCGTCGCGCCCGAGACGTGGATCGGCTTCGTCGTGGCACCCACGCGCCTCACCTTCTGGCAGAGCAACCCCGATGCAGCGTCGCGCCGGGACGAGTACACACTCGTGGACGGCGCATGGGTCCTGAGCTACCTCCCGGGCTAGGCGGCCCTCGCGACGAGCACGACGTCGATCGCCGTGCCGTTCGCCGTCTGCCGCTCGACCTGGCGGCACTCCACGATGTCGAGCCCGGATGCCGCGGCGGTGAGCTCCTCGACCGTCGCGAGCACGGCGGGGTCCTGCGGGCCGCCCACTCCGCGGGCGATGTTGTCGCGGTCGTGGTTCACGAGCGCGAGGGTGCCGCCGGGAGCGAGGTATCCCGTGGCGGTGCCGATCGCCCGGGCCAGGTCGGCGGCGGGCAACTGCAGGTAGGCGATCACCACGAGATCGACGAGCGTCGGGGAGACCCAGGTGGTGGCATCCGCGACAACCCACTCGACGTCGACGCCGAGCTCAGCCGCGCGCGACCGGCCGGTCTCGAGACCCACCGGCGAGAAGTCGACGGCCGTGACCTCCCACCCGAGGCCCGCGAGCCACAGGGCGTTGCGCCCCTCCCCCGCACCGAGGTCGACGGCAGTGCCGGGGTCGAGGTGCGCGAGGTTCTCGGCGACCCAGGCGTTGGGCTCGCGCGACCACACTCCCGCCGTCGAGTAGCGGGCATCCCAGTCATCGGAGTTCATCGCAGATCCTTCCCAGGGCTTCAGCAAACCACGCTTCGCGGCCCGGGCCGGCTCCGCCCGAGAGGTTCACGCCCGTGACACCGTCGATGGCGAGGAACTCCCGCCCGAGCTCGACGGCCGCGGCGATGCCCTCCGCGAACGGATCGGCGGCGTCGAGGATGCGCTTGAGGTACCCCTCGGGAAGCACGAGCGTGGTGAACGTGCGCAGCAGTTCGGCGCTCTCGCGGTCCACGACGACCGGGATGCACGGGATGAAGGCCATCGTCGCCCCCAGGTCCTGCGCCCGGGCGACGAACGAGGCGACGGGCGCCGCCCCACCCGCGTGGTTGACGAAGCACACCTCGGCCCCCGCGCGGAACTTCTCGAGCAATCGGTCGGGGCGGCGGTCCACGGGCGGGGTCGCAGGCGCCTCTGCGACGCTCACGAGGTGGCCGTTGGCGCGGGCGAGCGATGCGGCCTCGGTCGAATCGAGGTCGAATACGGGCGTGGCATCCGGCCGCTGGCCCGTGCTGGTGTGGTCTCCGGTGACGCAGTGCACCCCCGCGACGCCCACGTGCGCCAGCGCGGCGAGTTCGCCCTCCATGGCGACGCGGTTGCGGTCGCGGCAGTTGAACCCGGTCCACACCCGCAGGCCCGCGGCCCGGATGAGCGAGGCCCGGTACGCGGGCGGGAACTGCACGCGCGCGCTTCCCGCGTCACCGGCGAGCACGGCATCGACGTGGCCGCTGAGGATCGCCCCGCACTCCGCGATCGATGCGGCGTCGAGCGCGCGCGCCGGGAAGTCGGCGACCACGACGGGGCGCGTCGCCATGAGCGCGCGCATCTCGACGGCACCGGATGACACGGGCGCGGCCGGTACCGGATCCGAGTGGCCGGCCGGCTCGACGGACGCCACCCCGTGCCAGCGCACGGTCGGCAGGTCGAGGAACACGCACCGGTGCGGGGAGACCTCGCACGTGCCGTCAAACTCGACGCCGCCGCACGGGCCGTACTCCATGTGTTTCGGGCACTCCAGAAGCGCGGGCATGCCTCATGGTACGAGCGGCCTGTTGCGGAGATGTTAAATGGAGGAACCCATGGATGATCGATTCGAACTGGTAGTGCGCGCGGCATCCGTACTGGTCGACGGGCAGTTCCGGCCCGCGTGGCTCGGCGTGCGCGAGGGGCGCATCGCGGCGATCTCGGCCGAGGAGCTCGAGGGCGATGAGCTGGTGCTGCTGGCGGACGACGAGGTGCTGCTCCCGGGCATCGTCGACACCCACGTGCACATCAACGAGCCCGGCCGCACCGAGTGGGAGGGCTTCGCTACGGCCACGGCCGCAGCCGCCGCGGGCGGCGTCACGACGCTCATCGACATGCCGCTCAACAGCATCCCGGCCACTACGTCGGTCGGGGCCCTCGAGGCCAAGAAGGCGGTCGCGACGGTGGCCGTCGACACCGGGTTCTGGGGCGGAGCGGTGCCCGAGAACCTGGGCTCGCTGCGTCCCCTGCACGACGCGGGGGTGTTCGGGTTCAAGGCGTTCCTCGCCCCGTCGGGGGTCGACGAGTTCGGGCACCTCGACGCCGAGCAACTCGAGCGCGCGCTGCAGGAGATCGCCGCGCTCGGCAGCCTGCTCATCGTGCACGCGGAGGACCCCGGCGTGCTGGACACGCACGCGAACGAGGGCGGTACGGGCTACCACCGGTTCGTGGAATCCCGGCCCCACGAGGCCGAGGTCACGGCGATCGAGCGCGTCATCGCCGGGGTGCGGCGCACCGGGGCGCGCGCCCACATCCTGCACCTCTCCTCGGCGGCTGCGCTGCCGGCGATCAGGGCGGCGAAGGCCGAGGGGCTCCCCCTCACCGTGGAGACCTGCCCGCACTACCTGACCATCGCCGAGGAGCAGATCCCCGACGGCGCCACGCAGTTCAAGTGCTGCCCGCCCATCCGTGACGACGCCAATCGCGACGCGCTCTGGCGGGCGCTCCTCGACGGCGACATCGACATCGTCGTGACCGACCACTCCCCCGCGACGGTGGAGCTCAAGACCCGCGGCGAGGGCGACTTCGGCCTCGCGTGGGGCGGCATCGCGGGGCTGCAGCTCGGCCTCGCGGCGGTGTGGACGGAGGCGGCGCGCCGCGGAATCCCCCTCGAGCGCGTGCTGGGTTGGATGTCCCGCGGACCGGCCGACCTCGTGCGCCTCGCGGGCAAGGGCCGCATCGCCGTGGGCGCCGACGCCGACCTCGTGGCGTTCGCGCCCGACGCGACGTTCACGGTGCACCAGGAGCAGCTGCTGCACAAGAACCCGGTGAGCGCGTACGACGGGCGCGAGCTGCGCGGAGTCGTGCGCCGCACCTGGCTGCGCGGCACCGCTCCCGGTGACGGGCGGCTGCTCGCGCGATGACCACCCTCGAACCGACCCCGCCCCGCGCGTGGGCGATGCTCGCCGTTGGCGTGCTCGCCCAGGTCGCGGGCACCGTCTTCGTGACGGCGCCGGCGTTCCTCATCCCGCTCCTGCACCTCGAGCGCGGTGTGTCGCTCGCCGAGGCCGGCCTCCTCGCCGCCGCCACCTCGTTCGGGCTCGTGCTCACCCTCATCGCGTGGGGAGCCCTCGCCGACCGCATCGGCGAGCGCTGGGTCATCGCGGCGGGTCTCGCCCTCACTGCCCTCGCCGCCCTCGGCGCGGTGTTCGCGCAGGGCTACGTGCTGCTGGGGCTGTTCTTCCTGCTCGGGGGCGCGGCGTCGGCGAGCGCCAATGCGGCGAGCGGGCGCGTCGTCGTGGGCTGGTTCCCGAAGCACCGGCGCGGGCTCGCGATGGGCATCCGGCAGATGTCGCAACCGCTCGGCGTCACGATCGCGGCGGTCACGGTCCCCGTCATCGCGTCGGGCGCGGGCATCTCCGCTGCACTGCTCGTGCCCCTCATCTTCACCGCCGTCGTCGCCGTCGTGTGCGCGATCGTGATCGTCGACCCGCCGCGCGCACCCCGGGGCCCGGATGCCGCGGCCCCCGTGAACCCCTACCGCGCGAGCTCGTTCCTGTGGCGCATCCACGCGGTCTCGGCCCTGCTCGTGCTCCCGCAGTTCCTGCTCTCCACGTTCGGCCTCGTGTGGCTCGTGGCGGAGCTCGGGTGGGATCCGCTGCCCGCCGGCATCCTCGTCGGTGTCGCGCAGTTCATCGGGGCCGTCGGCCGCATCGGGGTGGGCGTGCTGAGTGACCGTGTCGGCAGCCGCGTGCGCCCGCTGCGCTGGGTCGCAGTCTCGGCCGCCGTGGTCATGCTGCTGCTCGCCGCCGTGGACGCCACGCACTTCGCCGCCGCCGGGGTCGTGTTCGTGATCGCGACGTCGGTGACGGTCGCCGACAACGGCCTCGCGTTCACCTCCGTCGCCGAGATGGCGGGCACCGCGTGGGCCGGGCGGGCACTCGGCGCGCAGAACACCGGCCAGTTCCTCACCGCCGCGATCGCCGGACCGTTGTTCGGCGCGCTCATCGGGCTCGTCGGCTACCCGCTCACGTTCGTGATCGCGGCGGTCGCCCCGGTCGCCGCCATCCCGCTCGTGCCGTCGGCTGACCGGGAGCACGACCGGTTGTAGAAACCCGGTGGAAACACGGCCCTGCGACAATCGGGGCATGGCGATAATCCTCGGCGACAACCAGTACGGCAAGGCGGAGAACCGCGTCGTGCGCATCGTGCGCGACACGGCTCGCCACGAGATCCACGACCTCAACGTGACCACCGCGATGCGCGGTCCGTTCGGGCCGGCGTATCTCGTCGGCGATCAGACCAACGTGCTGCCGACCGACACCCAGAAGAACACCGCGTTCGCCTACGCGAAGTCGGTGGGCATCGAGTCGATCGAGAAGTACGGCCTCGCGCTCGCGCGCCACTTCGTGGGCGACGTCGAGCCCATCGTGGGCGCCCGTATCGAAATCGAGGAGTTCGCCTGGACCCGCGCCGTGATCGACGGGGTCGAGCACGACCACACGTGGACCCGCTCCGGCACCGAGACGCGCACGGCAGCCATCACCGTCGACGCCTCCGGGGAGTACGTCATCGGCGGGTTCAAGGATCTGGTCATCCTCAAGTCCACGGGCTCCGAGTTCGCGGGCTTCCTCGAAGACGAGTACACGACGCTCGCCGAGACGCACGACCGGGTGATGGCGACCTCGCTCGTCGCCAAGTGGCGGTTCGCCTCGGTGGATGTGGATTGGAACGCCACCTACTCGAAGGTGAAGCAGATCATGATCCGCGAGTTCGCGACGCTGCAGTCGCTCGCCCTGCAGCAGACGCTGTGGCACATGGGCCGCGCAGTGGTCGACGAGATCCCGGAGATCGTCGAGGTGCGGCTCTCCGCGCCCAACAAGCACCACTTCGTCGTCGACCTCTCGCCGTTCGGCCTGGAGAACCCGGGCGAGGTGTTCATCGCCTCCGACCGGCCGTACGGCCTCATCGAGGCGCAGGTTCTCGACGGCACCGCACCGCCCGCTGGCGAGTCGTGGCGATTCTCGGCGGGGCTCGCATGAGCGACGCATCCGTCATCGACACCCGCTGGATCGCGCGCACCATCGAGCTCGCCACCGAGAACGTCGCGAACGGCGGTGGTCCGTTCGGTGCGGTCATCGTGCGCGACGGCGCCCTCGTGGCCGAGGGCCAGAACAGGGTCACCGCCTCACTCGACCCGACGGCGCACGCGGAGGTCGTCGCCATCCGTGCGGCGTGCCAGGCCGAGGGCGACTTCTCCCTCGCCGGAACCACGCTGTACACCTCGTGCGAGCCCTGCCCGCTGTGCCTGTCGGCGGCCCTCTGGGCGCGCGTGGACCGCGTCGTGTTCGCCGCCGACCGTCACGACGCGGCGCGCGGCGGCTTCGACGACCGGGAGTTCTACGAGCTCTTCAGCCGCGACCGCTCGACGTGGCACGTCGCCATCGACTCGGTGCGGCCGGATGACGCGAGCGCGCCGTTCGACGCCTGGCTCGCGCACGACCACCGCACGGACTACTAACTGCCGCCAGTTGAGTAGCGCGCTCTGGCGCGCGTATCGAAACTCGGTTTCGATACGGCCGCGGGCGGCCTACTCAACCAGCGGGGGTATCAGCTGCCGCGGTAGGTGGAGTACGCGAACGGACTCAGGAGCACGGGCATGTGGTAGTGCGCATCGACATCGGTGACGATGAAGTCGATGGTGACCCTCGGGTAGAACGCCGGGCGGCCTGCAGCCCGGAAGTAGTGCCCCACGGCGAACTCGAGGCGGTAGTCGCCGGCGGGGAGTACGTCCGGTCCGAGAGAGGTGATGCGGCCGTCGGCATCCGTGGTGCCGGTCGCGATGATGTCTCCCGACGGGCCGCTCAGCGCGACGTCGATGCCGGGCGCGGGCAGGCCGAGGGCGGCGTCAAGCACGTGGGTGGTGACATGGCTCATGAGAACAGCTTCTCCAGTCGCAGGAGGGCGATGTCGCGCAGCTGCTCGCCCACGACCTGCAGCTCGACCGCGTCGTCCAAGGTGAGACGGCGGGTGAGTTCGTCGAGGATCTCGCGCCGCGTGCGACCCGCCGCCCGGATGATGAACACCCGGCCGAAGCGCTCCTCGTACGCGGCATTGCCCGCCGCGATCTCGTCGGCGAACTCGGTGTCGGCGCCCTGCTCCGAGCGGCTGAACTGCTGGGCGGTGCCCTCGCCCTTCGGCTTCTCGCCGATGCGCGGGTGATGGGCTATCGCCTCGTCGATCTCGTCGGGCGAGAGCGGCGTCGCCTCGGCGCTCGCCACCGCGAGCAGCTCGTCGAGGGTGGCGAACGGTGCGCGACTTGCGACATCCTCGACCCAGCGGCGCACGGCCAGGCTCGCGGAGAGGCCGTCGCGCAGGGCTGTGTCGGTAACCTCGATCATCGTGAGTACAACAATGGCAGAGGTGACGGGCATCGTGCTCGCCGCGGGCGCGGGCACGCGCGCGGGCGGGCCCAAGGCCCTGCTCCGAATGCCCGACGGAACGCCGTGGCTCACCGTCGCCACCGCGACGCTGCTCGACGGCGGGTGCTCGCGGGTCGTCGTCGTGCTCGGAGCGCTCGCGCGGCTCGCGCGCCCGCTCCTGCCGCTCGACGACCGCGTCACGACGGTCGTGGCGACGCAGTGGGAGCGCGGCATGTCGGAGTCCCTGCGCACGGGTCTCGCGGCTGCGGACGGCGACGCGGCACTCGTCACCCTCGTCGACCTGCCCACGCTGCCGGTGAGCGTCGTGCGGCGCGTGCTGGCCGCACCGGGACCGCTGCGCCAGGCGACGTTCGACGGGCGGCCGGGGCATCCGGTGTTCCTGTCGGCCGAGCACTGGGCGCCGCTAGCGGCGACCCTCAGCGGCGACCGCGGAGCGCGCGCGTACCTCGTGGCGCACGGCGTCGACGAGGTCGAGTGCTCCGACCTCTGGGACGGCGTCGATCGCGACGAGGGCGCCTAGGCGAGAGCGGTGCGCGCGGCGCGCCACGCGAGCGTCGCGCAGCGGGCGCGCAACGGGAAGCGCCCGATGCCCGCGAACGCCTCGAGGTCGCCGGTCACCGGCTCCCCATCGGGTGCCACCGAGGCGAGGTACCCGTCGACGAGCAGCTCGAAGTCGTGCACGGTCGTTGCGCCGAGGGCCGACGCCGCGGCCATCGACACGGTGCATCCGCTGCCCTGCCAGGTGAAGCCGTCCGGCCCGACCCGCACCGTCACGGTGTCCCCGCACGCGGGGCTGATCTCGGAGCCCTCGCCCGTGAAGTCGTCGGCGAGGCCGTAGCCGTGGCGGGCGCGGTGCAGGTCTTCGATGACGAGCTGGCGCATCCGGTCGTCCATGCTTCGAGCCTCAGCGACCGGCAGCGAGCGCCAGTACCGCCGCCTCGTACGCGTCGAGGGCGGCCGCCACGTCGTCGGCGCGCACGGACTCGTCGGGGTGGTGGCTCACGCCGCCCTTGCAGCGCAGGAACAGCATCGCGATCGGCGCGACGGCGACCACGGCCATGCCGTCGTGGCCGGCGCGCGACCAGAACGCCAGGGGCGACTCGTCGCCGGTGGCACGGATGCCCGCCTCCACCCCCGCGCGCAGGTCGAGGTCGCACGCCACCGCGTCGGCGCGGTAGATCTCGTGGCGGTGGAACTCGAGCCCCCGCCTTGCCGCGATGGCGGACCCGGCCTCGAAGATGCGGCGCAGCGCCTCGTCGCGGTCGTCGTCGAACTCCGCGCGCAGGTCGAGGCTGAACTCCACTCTGCCAGGGATGACGTTGACCCCGCCCGGGAACGCCTCGAGTTTGCCGACGGTGCCGATGACGTGCAGCTCCTTCGAGAGCCGTTCGACCTCGACGACGAGCTCCGACGCCCCGACGAGCGCGTCGCGACGCCGGTCGTACGGGGTGCCGCCGGCGTGGCCGGCCTTGCCCGTCATGGTGAACTCGAAGCGCCGGGCGCCCGCGATCGACGTGACGACGGCGAGACGGCGGTCGGCATCCTCGAGGTACGGGCCCTGCTCGATGTGGGCCTCGAGGTAGCCGATCAGGTCGTCCGGGCGGCGGAACGCGCCCGGCAGCCGGCCCGGGTCGAGGCCGAAGTCGACGAAGGCCTCCGCGAGAGTGATGCCCCGCTCGTCGGTGAGGTTCCACCACTCGTCATCCCACGTGCCCGCGAGCGCGCGCGAACCGAGCAGCGCCGTGCCGAAGCGTGTGCCCTCCTCGTCGCTGAACGCCACGACCTCGACGGCGAACGGGAGCGTGTTCTTGGGCAGCCGCGCGACGACGGCGATCGCGAGCAGCACGCCGAGCATCCCGTCGTAGCGGCCCGCGTCGGGGACGGTATCGATGTGCGAGCCGAGCAGCAGGGCGGGCAGGCCCGGCTCCGCGCCCTCGATGCGGCCGCACTGGTTGCCCGCGGCGTCCTGCCAGGTGCGCAGGCCCGCCTGCTCCATCCAGGTCGCGACGAGGGCGTTCGCCGCGGCGTGCTCGGGCGAGAGGTGCACGCGCACGAGGTGCTCGGGGTCGGCGGAGATCGCCGCGAGCTCGTCGCAGCGGTCGAGGATGAGGGCGGCTTCGCTACTCATAGCTGTCCAGCGCGGCACCGACGCCGCTGCCCGCCGTGACGGGCACTCCCCCGCGGCGCAGCACCTGCTCCAGCACCGCCAGGGTGGTGAGCACCGTGTCTCTGCGCGCGTTGTAGCCCATCGTGCCGATGCGCCACACCTTGCCGGCGAGCGGCCCGAACGAGGTGCCGATCTCGATGCCGTAGTCGTTCAGCATGGTCGCGCGGGCGGCGTCGCCGTCGATCCCGTCGGGGATGTGCACCCCGACCACGTTGTTCATGCGCACGGCGGGGTCGCCGAAGACCTTCAGGCCGAGGGCCTTGACGCCCTCGAGCATGGCCGTGCCGTGCATCCGGTGCCGCTCGACCGCGTTCTCCATGCCCTCGTCGACCAGCAGGCGCGCGCACTCGCGCGCGGCGTAGAGCATGCTCGTGGCCTCGGTGTGGTGGTTGAGGCGCTTGGGCCCCCAGTAGTCGAGGATCTGGCTCAGGTCGAAGTAGTTGCTGCGGATCGGCTGCGCGCTCACCGCGTCGCCCTCCGAACGGATGCCCGCCTCGATGCTCTTGCGCGAGTTGATGACCTCGACCGCGCGCGGGCTCAGCGAGATGGGCGCGCTGCCGGACGGCCCGGCCAGGCACTTCTGCAGCCCGCCGGTGACGGCGTCGATGCCCCACGCGTCGGCCTCGAAGGTGTTGCCGGCGAGAGAGGCCGTGACATCGGTGTAGAGCAGGGCTCCGTGCTTCGCGGCAAGCGCGCCGAGCTCGTCCAGCGGCTGTGCGACCGTCGTCGAGGTGTCGCCGTGCACGACGGCGAGGAGCTTGGGCTTGTGCTCGATGAGCGCGGCCTCGATCTCGGCGGGCGTGAACACCGTGCCCCACTCGCGCTCGATCACGCGCACGTCGGCCTGGCAGCGCTCGGCGATCTCGCGCAGCAGGTGGCCGAAGCGCCCGAAGATCGGCACGAGCACGACGTCACCGGGTTCGAGCAGGCTCACGAGCGCGGCCTCGATGCCGGCGCGGCTCGTTCCGTCGACGACCAGCGTGGCCTCGTTGCGCGTCTTGAACACGCCGCGGTAGAGCTCCATGGTCTCGTTCATGTAGCCCGTCATGGCCGGGTCGTACTGCCCGACGAGCTGCGCCGACATCGCGCGCAGCACGCGCGGGTCGGCGTTGATCGGCCCCGGGCCCATGAGCAGGCGGGCGGGCGGGTTGATCGGCTCGGTCATGGGGTCAATGCTACGGACCCGGTGCTACGCGCGTGTTACGAGGCCAGCTGTACTGCTCCGCGCTCGCGCCATCGATTCGTGAGTTGTGGCGAGTTGTGTCGCGCTGATCGACCACAACTCACGAATCAACGATGAAACACGGTTTCGCTACGGCCGCGGGCGGCCTACTCAACCGGCCAGCTGCTCCGCGAGGTCGA
This sequence comes from uncultured Actinomycetes bacterium, assembly GCA_903920435.1. Taxonomy (GTDB): domain Bacteria; phylum Actinomycetota; class Actinomycetes; order Actinomycetales; family Microbacteriaceae; genus Rhodoglobus. The sequence goes on along the minus strand of CAIXMB010000194.1, from coordinate 6,610 downwards.
TGAGGGCCACATCGCCGAACCGCGGCCCGACGAGGCACAGCCCCACGGGGGCGGGCAGCAGCGCGGCGGGTTGCGGCACCGACAGGAGCGGCACGGAGAGCGCGGGGCGGCCCGTGATGCCCGCGATGCAGGTGAGGCGCAGGGTGCCCTGCCGCGTGCGCTCGATGAGGTCGGCATCCGCGGAGGTGCTCGGCGCCGTCGACGTCGCCGACGGCAGCAGCAGCACCCGGTCGGCGAGCATCGCGTCCAGCCGGGCGCGCACGGTGGCAAGCGTCGCTCGGGCTGCGGCCGCCTGCTCCGCCGTGACGGATGCCGCGAGCGCGAACCGCGCCGCGATGTCGTCGCCGAGCGCGCCGGGGTGGGCCTCGATCCACTCGCCGTGCACGGCCCAGGCCTCCGCCTGCTGCACGGTGCGGAACGTGAAGAACAGCTCGTCGATGTCGCCGAGGTCGACCGTGTCGTGGGACAGGTACGGCGCGAAGGCCTCCCGCACGTCGGGCTCGCAGTGCTCGAGCAGGGCGGGCGCGACGACGTAGCTCGGTGCCACGTCGACCTGCCGATTCATGTCGAGGGTCGCCTCGGCCGCCGCGCGCAGGGTGGTCGCCGAGCGGGTGAGCCAGCCGACCGTATCGAACGTCGGCGCGAGCGGCAGCAGGCGCTCGGCGCTCACCGCCCCGTGGGTGGTGCGCAGGCCCCACAGGCCCTGGTACGACGCGGGCACCCGGATCGATCCGGCGGTGTCGGTGCCGAGGCCGATCGACGCCTGCCCGAGGGCGACCGCCGAGGCCGGGCCGCTTGAGGAGCCGCCCGGCACTGCCCCGATCACCGCGGGGTTGGGCGGCGTTCCGTAGTGCGGGTTGCGGCCGGCGATCGAGTACGCGAACTCGTCGGTCTGGGCGATACCGGTGATGTCGGCGCCCGCGCTGAGCAGCGCTTCGACGGCGGGCGAGTTGCCCGTGGCCGGGGATGCCTCGGCGAGGAAGGCGGGGATCCCCGCTCCGACCGCGAAGCCGTCGATGTCGTAGAGGTCCTTGACGGCGACGGTCTGGCCGCTGAGTAGTCCCGCGGCCGCGCCGCGCACGAGCGGGGTGCCGACGGTGCGCCACACGGTTCCGTTGACGGCGGGCCCGGGCAGGGAGACGTGCGCGGCGGTCACGCGCCAGGAGCCGTCGACGAGGGCCCAGAGCTGCGTCTGCTGCCCGCGACCGCCCGTGACCGGTGCGGTGATCGCGATGACGAGCGCCGCGGCATCCGTGATCATGCGGATCTCGACGTGCAAGATGGCGCGGGCGGGTGCTCCCCCGCGGCCCTTGCGGAACTGCCGGATCGCGTCGTGGCCCACGAGGATGCCGGCAGCGTCGCCGCGGAGCGTCTCGGGCCCGGGCGCGAAGAGCCGGTCGAGCGTCTCGAGGTCATTGGCCATGAGGGCGCGCTCGTACTCCCAGAACGACGCCTCGACCCCTTCGAGAGCCTCAGGGACCCCTTCGAGAACCTCAGGGACCGACTCGGCGGGCGTGGACTCACTCAAGGTCGGCCTTCCGGATGCGCGCGTGCACTCCCTTCACGAGGTCGACGACCTGGGAGATGTTGAAGTCCGTCGCCGCACTCAGGTACGCGTAGGCGTGCTCGGCGTCGAACCCGTAGCGCGCGCGCAGCAGGGCGATCGCGGCTCGCACGCAGTCCTGCATGGCGATGTCGAGATCCTCGTTCATGCCGGTGGGAATCAGGTAGTCGGATGTCTCGGCGAGCGGCCCCACGAGCTCCCCGAACTCCCGTACCGCATCCTCGTGCGCGACGACCTCGAACCTGATCGTCGCCCGCAGCGACGCTTCCATCGCCGTGAGCGCGACCTCGCCGTCGCCCTGCGCGAAGTGCGGATCGCCCACGAACGCGAGCGCGCCCTCGACCTGCACGGGCAGGTAGAGCGAAGCGCCCACGGTCAGCAGGTTGATGTCGATGTTGCCACCGTGCGGCCCGGGCGGCACGGAGTGCGGACGCACCGAGCCCCGCACGGCCACGCCCATGGTGCCGAGGAACGGGTGCAGCGGGAAGCGCGCGGCGTGCGGTCCACCGGCGACGCGCGGGATCGAGCCGTACTCCCCGTCCGACGCGGCGAAGATGCTGACGGTGCTGCCGGCGGCGGGGTACTCGTCCGGCAGGGCGCCGCGCCCGTGCCGGTTGGAGATGACGCCGTACGGCACGCGCTGGAGCGTCTCGAGCACGGTCATCCGTAGCAGGTCGCCCGGCCGTGCGCCCGAGACGTGGATGGGCCCCGTGATGACGTGCGGGCCGCCGTCGCCGCGATCGTAGTCGGATGCGGCGAGCGCGACCGCGTCGTCGAGCACCTCGACCCCGTAGCCGCCGAAGAACGCGCGGGGGTCGCGGCCCTGGTCCTCCAGGATGCCCTCGTGGCTGATCGTGTCGATGGTGACCTCGGTGCCGGGGTCGATGGTGAGCACGGGCGAATCCGCCTCGCAGGGCAGGCGCCCCCACAGCACCTGCGACGGATCGGCGGGCAGGTAGGTGGCGGACCTGAGTGGTCCTTGGCCGGGTTGGAGGGCATCCATACTGGTTCACACACTATCGAGCCTTGGAGAGAGCCCGTGATCGACGCCCTGCGCCGCAACCCCGACCGTCTGCACCTCGGCCTCATGCTCGCGCTGACGTTCTCGACCGGTGTGATCGACGCCGTGGGCTACCTCGGCCTCGACCGGGTGTTCACGGGCAACATGACGGGCAACGTGGTCATCCTGGGCATGGCGCTCACCGGCGCAGACGGCCTGCCCATCGTCGGGCCGATCATCGCCCTCGTGCTGTTCATGGCGGGCGCGGCGATCTCGGGCTTCACGCTGCGCGGCAAGGCCGCCGGCTGGTCGAACCGCACGACGGGGCTGTTCGCCACGGTCGGGATCGTGCTGCTCGCGGCCGCCGTGCCGATGCTCGCGGTGCCCGACCCCGCGGAGCCGCTGAAGCTCGGTGTGACCGGTGCGCTCGGCCTCGCCATGGGCATGCAGGCGGGCGCCGCGCGCCAGATCGGCGTGAAGGATGTCACCACCGTCGTGGTTACGTCCACGATCGTGGGCCTCGCCTTCGACTCGGTATTCGGTGCCCGGACGAAGGGCCACCCCTGGCCCCGCCGCGTGCTCGCGATCGTGCTCATCGGGGCCGGGGCCGCCGTCGGCGCCCTCCTGCTGCAGGTGCACATCGGCGCCGGCATGGGGGCCGCCGCACTCATCACGCTCATCGCGGCCACGCTCGGCCACCTCGGCCGGCCGCACCCCTCCGCCCGCTGAGCTTCGAGCCGGGCGTGCCACTGCGGCGATCTGGGCCCGCAAGAACCGTGCTGAAGACGCATCTCGGCGTCAGCTGGCCGAGCTTGTCCGGCTCCTTGACCAACGCCATACATTGGTTAGGGCTCCTTCCCAATGTATGGCGCTGGTCAAGGAGCGGGAAGTCGGGGTTGCGGCCAGATCGGAGCGGCACAGCGGTCGGCGGTGCGGCGGTCGGCGGCCCAACCGGCAGGCGCGCCTAGTCCTCGCTCCACGACGCCACGAGCTTGCGCACGTACGAGGTCGCCGGCTCCGCGATGAGCTCGCGCACCGAGCCGCGCTGCGTCGCCGCCCCCTTCTCGAGCACGATGACATCGGCGGCGAGTGCGGTCACGTCGTCGAAGCTGTGGGTGACGACGATCGTGAGCCCGCCCCAGTCGTGGATGTGTTCGGCCAACTCCGAGCGCACCTCGTCGCGGATCTCGACGTCGAGGGCCGCGAGCGGCTCGTCGAGCAGGAGCAGCTCGGGCTCCGACGCAAGCGCCCGCGCGAGCGCGACGCGCTGCTGCTGACCGCCCGAGAGCTGCTGCGACCTGCGTGCGGCGAGTTCGGCGATACCCAATCGCTCGAGCCACTCGCCCGCTGAGGCTCTCGACGCGATCTTGCCCGTGCCCTGCGCCCGTGGCCCGAAGGCGACGTTCTCCAGCACCGAGAGGTGCGGGAAGAGCAGGTAATCCTGGAACAGGTACCCGACGCGGCGGTGCTCGGGTTCCACACCGTCGAGCGAACGGTCGCCGACCCTCACGGTGCCCGTGTAGTCGACGAGCCCCGCGAGCGCTCCGAGCACCGTCGACTTGCCCGCGCCGTTCGGCCCGAGCAGCGCGAGGGTGCGGCCCTGCTCGACCACCAGGTCGAGCGAGACACCGCGCGCGGTCACGGCGAGCGACGCCGCCAGGCTCACGCCAGCACCCCCGGAACCCAGCGGTCGCGCAGCGACACGAGCACCGCGACAGACACGACCATGAGCACGAGCGACAGGGCGATCGCGGCGTTCGGGTCGGTCTGCAGGAGCAGGTAGGTGGAGATGGGGAGGGTCTGAGTCGTGCCGGGGAAGCTCCCGGCGAAGGTGATCGTCGCCCCGAATTCGCCGAGCGAGCGCGTGAAGCACAGGAGGGCGCCCGACGCGATGCCCGGCGCGACGAGGGGAAGGGTGATCCGTCGCAGGATCGTGAACCGGGACGCCCCGAGCGTGGCCGCAGCCACCTCGAAGCGGCTGTCGGACGCCCTCAGCGCCCCCTCGACCGCGATGACGAGGAACGGCATCGACACGAACACCTGGGCGATCACGACCGCGGCGGGGGTGAACGGGATCGTGAACGGCAACCACTGCCCGATGATGCCGCGGCGCCCGAGCAGGAGCAGAAGGGCGACCCCGCCCACGACCGGCGGCAGTACGAGCGGCACCGTGATGAGGGCGCGCAGCAGTCGTCGCGGAACGGCCGGCCACTGTGCCGACCCGGCGAGCACGAGCGCGAGCGGGACGCCCAGCACCAAGCACACGAGGGTCGAGATCGACGCCGTGGCGAGCGACAGCCCGAGCGCCTGCACGACGGTCGGTTCGGCGAGGAGCGCGGGCAGCTGCGTCCACGGCGCGCGGATGATGAGCGCGACCAGCGGCAGCACGAGAAGCGCGACCGCGACCCCCGCCGGCACCCACAGCCCCGGCGGCAGGGATGACCTACGGCGCGCCAAACCCGGCCGCCCTGAGGATGCCCTGGCCCGCATCCGAGAGTACGAAGTCGACGAACGCGTGCGCCGCCACCGGGTTCGTCGACCCGGAGAGGGTCGCGATCGGGTAACTCACCGGCGCCGAGTCGACCTCGATGCCCTCGATCGCGTCGCCGGCCGACCGCACGTCGGTCACGTAGACGATTCCGGCATCGACCTCGCCGAGCTCGACCTTCGTGAGCACGGCCTTGACGTCCTGCTCGTAGGTGTCGACAGAGGGCGTGATCCCCGCGCTCTCGAACAGCTTCGCCGCCGCGGCCCCGCACGGCACCTCCGCGGCGCACAGCGCGAGCGTCTTGTCGGCGTCGGCGAAGTCGGCGAGCCCCGTGATACCTCCGGGGTTTCCGGATGCCACAGCGATCTCGAGCACGTTGGTGGCGAAGGTCACCGGCTCGCCGTCGGTGAGAGCGGCATCCGTCACCGTCGTCATCGTCGCGGGGCTCGCGGCGGCGAAGACGTCGGCGGGCGCCTCCTCGACGATCTGGGTGGCGAGCCCCGAGCTACCGCCGAAGTTGAAGACGACGTCGACGCCGGGGTGCTGCTCGGTGAAGGCGTCGGCGATGGCCCGGAACGAGTCGCTGAGCGACGCTGCGGCGAACACGGTGATCGTGCCGCGCAGGGTGTCGGCGGGGGCGTCGGTGGGCGCCGACGCGGGCGCGGGGGTCGAGCATCCGGCGAGGGCGAGCACCGTCGCCAGCGCGATCAGGGGCTTCTTCACGGCAGCTCGACGACCACGGTGGTCGCCTTCACACTCGCGACCGCGAGGGTGCCCGGTTCGAGCCCGAGCTCGTCTGCGGCCTCGGCGCTCATGAGCGAGACGATGCGGAACGGGCCGGCCTGCAGCTCGACCTGGGCCATGACCGTGTCTTTCGTGACCTTGGTCACGATGCCCGTGATGCGGTTGCGCGCCGACGCCCTCGAGGTGGGGAAGGCCGACGCGAGGTCGGACTCCGCGGCGACCGCCTGCGCGAGTTCCGCGAGTTCGAGGCCGTCGACGTGGGAGCGTCCGTTCGGCCCGGCATGCAGGGTGAGGCGCCCGCCCTCAGCCCACCGACGCACGGTATCGTCGCTGACGCCGAGCAGGGCTGCCGCCTCTTTCACGGTGAAATTCGTCATTTTCTCCCGCATTCGCGTTTTGTTTCACTGTAGCGGGTTGAGTAGGCCGCCCGCGGCCGTATCGAAACCGGGTGGGTGCGGTTTCGATACACGCGCCAGGGCGCGTTACTCAACCCGCGAGGAGGCAGAATCGACACATGGATGCCCGGTACTCCCGTCAGATCGCTCTGCCGGGCTGGGGCGCGGGGGCGCAGCAAAGACTCGCCGCCGCCCGGGTGCTCGTCATCGGCGCCGGCGGGCTCGGGAGCACGGTCATCCCCGCCCTGGTCGGCGCGGGCGTCGGAACCGTCGGGATCGTCGACGACGACCGCGTCGAACTGAGCAACCTGCACCGCCAGCACATCCACGGGGTGGCCGATGTGGGCAGCGCCAAGGCGCGGTCCGCGGCGTCGAGCGCTGCACAGCTCGACCCGCGGGCGAACGTCGTCGCCACCGAG
>CAIXMB010000193.1 GCA_903920435.1 uncultured Actinomycetes bacterium | reverse complement strand
TCGAAGCCCTCGGCGATGTTCTCCTTGGCATCCTCAACGAATCCCATTGCTGCATCCCTTCTAGAAAAGTAAGTGAATGCGGCAAGGATACTCAGTCGCGGAGGCTCTCCTTGTACTCGTTCTTGGCCTTCGTCGCGTCGCGCTCGGACTCAGCGCGCTTCACGTCGGCGTCGGCCTTCATCTCGTCAACCTTGTCGCTCGCGCGCTCCTTGGTGTCGTCGACGAACTCTCCCACCTTCTTGCCGGTGGCCTCTGCAGCATCCTTGGCGTCATCGAGTAGTCCCATGATGTTCTCCTTTGTGAGGGGGTACTTCGACGCTACGTCGGGCCCTTGGCCCTGTGCAGGGGCTTGCGGTGACGATCGAATCGTGACAAACGTTGGGTATCGCCCGTGAGAGCTGCTCAGTAGCGTGAATGCCATGAGGCGCACCATCACCATTCCCGCAGCAATCGCCCTCGCCACGATCGCCCTCACCGGGTGCTCGGCGGCGAGCTCGTCGAACGACACCTCGTCCGGTGGCGTTACGGCTCCCATGGTCGACCAGGGCTCGGAGTTCTCGTCGGAGGAAGGCACGACCGGCACCGTCGTCGCCCCCGAAGACCGGCAGGTGATCACCACGGGCTACGTGACGATCACGGTCGACGACCCGATGACCGCAGCCGACGATGCCGTGCGCATCACCGAGCAGGCGGGCGGGCGCATCGACGGCCGCAACGAGTACGCCCCGCAGGACGACACCGACAAGGGCAGCGCGACCCTCACGCTGCGCATCCCCACCGAGACCCTGACCGCGACGCTCGACAAGCTGCGTGAGCTCGGCACCGTGCAGGAGGTGTCGCTCAACTCGAGCGACGTGACCATGGTCACCCAGGACCTCGACGCGCGCATCACCGCGCTCCGGGCGTCGATCGACCGGATGCTCGTGCTCCAGTCAAACGCGACCGACATCGACGCGCTCATCCAGCTCGAGACGGCGATCACCGACCGCCAGGCCGAGCTCGAGGGCCTCGAGTCGCAGCAGCGCTACTACGCCGACCAGGTCAGCCTGTCGACGGTCACGCTCAACCTCGTCTCGGAGTACAACGCGCCCGTCACCCAGCCCGACACGTTCCTCTCCGGCCTGCTCGCCGGCTGGAACGCGTTCGTCGCGTTCTTCGCCGGACTGCTGGTCGCGCTCGGAGTGCTGCTGCCGTGGCTCATCTTCGCCGGCATCATCACGTTCGTGGTGATCTGGATCGTGCGCTGGAGACGCAAGCGCAAGGCCGCGGTTCCGCCGGTCGAGTAGCCGGTCGCTGAGGCTCTCGAAGCGGCTTCGAGGGCCTCAGCCGGCGTTGAGCATGTCCTTCACCATCGGCACGACCTTCGAGCCGTAGAGCTCTATCGACTTCATCATGCGCTCGTGCGGCAACGTGCCCGCGCTGTACTTGAGGTCGAAGCGCTGGATGCCGAGGGTCGTGATGGTGTTGGCGAGCTTGCGCGCGACGGTCTCGGGCGAGCCGAGGTAGAGCGACCCGTGCGCGATCTCGTTGTCGAATTCCGCCCGCGTGGAGGGGCCCCAGCCGCGCTCGGCGCCGATGCGGTCGCGCATGGCCTTGTGGTGCTCGAAGTACTGCTCGGCCGCCTCCTGGTCGGTGTCGGCGATGAACCCCGGCGAGTGCACAGCGATCGGCAGGTCGGGCTTCTCGAGTTGCGCGAGGGCGCGGTGGAAGAGGTCGACGTACGGGGCGAACCGCGCGGGGTCGCCGCCGATGATCGCGAGCACGAGCGGCAGCTCGTAGCGCGCAGCACGAACGACGGACTCGGGGCTGCCGCCGACGCCGATCCACGTCTTCAGGTGGCCGCCCTCGGTGCGCGGGTAGATGTCCTTGTCCATGAGCGGCGGGCGCAGCTCGCCCGCCCAGGTGACGGGCTTCTCCTTGATGACCTGCGAGAAGAGGTCGAGCTTCTCCTCGAAGAGCTGCTCGTACTGCCCGAGGTCGAAGCCGAACAGCGGGAACGACTCGGTGAACGACCCACGGCCCAGGATGACCTCGGCGCGACCGTTGCTCAGCGCGTCGACCGTCGCGAAGCGCTGGTAGACCCGGATGGGGTCGTCGGAGCTCAGGACCGTCACCGCGGAACCGAGCCGGATGTTCTTCGTGACGCTGGCAATGCCCGCGAGCACCACCTCGGGCGCCGAGACGGCGAAGTCGACGCGGTGGTGCTCGCCGATGCCGATGAAGTCGATGCCCAGCTCGTCGGCGAGCACGGCCTCGGCGACGACGTTGCGGATCACCTGGGCCTGGCTCACGGGGCTCTCGTCGAGCCCCACCGTGACGTCGCCGAAGGTGTCGAGCCCGAATTCCACGTCTGCCATAGTTCCCTCTCATCGATGCGTTCGCATCGACCACAACAACTGCCGGATGCCCCGGCGCATTCCCACAGTACGCAACGGAGCCCCGGGCCTTCCGGCCCGGGGCTCCGCTTTGTGCGTGGTTAGTAGATGACCGTGAGCGTGTTGGTCACGGCCACGAGCGTCACCACCGCGGCGCTGATGAAGCCGCCGATGTAGGGGTTTCCCGTCACGCGGTACAGCTTGCGCGAGAGCACAGCCGTCGCCGCGAGGATCAGGATCACCGGGAACAGCCAGATGCTGAAGATGCCGCCGAACCCGGGGATCGGCTCACCCGTGATGAAGAACGTCACGTACTGGGCGACCACGAGCACGATCGGCGCGAGCGCGTTCACGAGCGCGAGCACGGCCGTGTTCAGCCACTCCTTGCCCCGGAGGGTGAAGCGGTTGAAGACGTTGATCGCCACCGAGTTGGCCAGGAAGTAGACCAGGAAGAACGGCACGTAGAGCAGTGCGATCCACAGCTTGTCTGCGCCGAAGTCCTTCACGGCCACCACCCAGAACCGGAAGTCGGTCTTGAGCAGCCAGCTGAAGAAGAACACGATCAGGTACGCGGCGGTCACGGTGACCGCTGCGAGGCCGAGCGCCTGGAAGAACTTCCTCCAGCCCGGGAGCAGGCCGAGCGTGCGCGGCGCCATGCCGTTGCGACGACCGAAGAGCAGGTACGAGAGCCCCATGATCACGATCGACGCGATGCCGTTGATGAACGCCCAGAACGCGATGAAGAACACCGCGCCCTGCGTGAAGATCGTGGGCACGACGTTGAAGGCGATGCCCTGGATCCACGTCGCCTGGCTCAGGAGCACGTAGCTGACGCCCGAGAACAGTGCCGAGACCACCATGGCGCCCCAGAACCAGCCGAGGCCCTTGCGGGTGTTCGCGACGGCGACGGGCTGGTCGGCCTTGAGGCCGGCGAACGCGCGGGTCGTGAGCAGCGCACGCGCGAAGGCGAGCAGGAAGATCATGAAGCCGACGAGACCGAGGGTCGTGAACAGCTCCTTCCACTGCCAGGTCTGCGAACCCGAGTCGATCGCGTTGGGGGCGCCGAACGCCTTCTCCCAGAAGTCGATCTGGTCGGAGACGGTCTGCTTCGAGATGGTTCCCCACGGGTGGGTCTGCGCGGGGGTGTAGACCACGCGGATGCCGTTGCTGTCGTCGTAGATCGTGTTGGCTTCGCGCTTCTCGCCGTCGGTCGTGGGGTCCACGCCGTGGTTGAGGAACGACTGGGCGTTGTCCGTCGTGATGTAGTCACGCGGCGACGTCAGCGGAACCCCTTCCGCGCTGTAGCTGCGGAAGAAGAACTCGTCGTACTGGTCGGCAACCACGCCGGTGTCGCGGTCACCGTAGATGTCGGTGTACGCGCCGTCGGCGTCGCGGTAGATCGGGTCGTTGTCGACGAGGAACACCGCGGCGATGAGCTGCTTGTCTGCGGCGTCGTCGATGCTCACCGAGAAGTTGGCGGCACGGGCACCGTTGGAGTGGCCCGAGACACCGATCTTCGACGTGTCGACGTACGGCAAGTCGGCGAGCAGCTTGACGCCGTCGTACATGCCCGTGCCGTTGGCGGCCAGGTCGGAGTACTTCAGGTAGTCGGAGTCGCCGTGCCCGTACATGTCGATCGAGAGCACGACATAACCGCGGCGAGCGAGCTCGACGTAGTTCGCGTCCTGCATCTCCTTGTTGTTCCACCAGCCGTGCGCGACGACGATCGCGGGGGCCTTGTTGTCAGCCGAGACGCCGTTGGGCTTGTAGAGCAGGGCGCTCATCGACTCGCCGTTCGAGGTCTCCCAGCTCATGTCCTTCACGGTCACCGTGTAGCCGGACGTCTGCACGGCCGAGGCCACCACCGACGACACGACCATGAGCACCAGCGACAGAGCCAGCCAGAAGCTGTTCCGTCTCACCAGTTTTTCCTTCATTTCACTCCCTTGTGTTTGTGCATTGTTGGTCATTAGATCTCCACATCCCCGTCCACCCACCCCATGGTCTTCGTCACCGCTTTCTTCCAGTTGCGGTACAGCTGGTCGCGTTCGAGCGCGGGCATCGAGGGAGACCAGCGCTTGTCCTCCGACCAGTTGTCGGTGACGTCCTGCTCGCCGTTCCAGAACCCGACGGCGATGCCCGCGGCGAAGGCGGCACCGAGCGCGGTCGTCTCGGTGACCTTCGGCCGGATGACGTCGACGCCCAGCTGATCGGCCTGGAACTGCATGAGCAGCTCGTTGGCGACCATGCCGCCGTCGACGCGCAGCTCGGCGAGGTCGACCCCGGCGTCGGCGTTCATGGCGTCCATGACCTCGCGGGTCTGGAACGCCGTGGCCTCGAGCGCGGCCCGGGCGATGTGGTTCTTGGTCACGTAGCGCGTGAGTCCGAGGAGGGCGCCACGGGCATCCGGCCGCCAGTAGGGCGCGAATAGGCCCGAGAAGGCGGGCACGAAGTAGGCGCCGCCGTTGTCGTCGACCCTGCGGGCGAGCTTCTCGATGTCGGGGGCGTCGGTGAACATGCCGAGGTTGTCACGCAGCCACTGCACGAGCGAGCCGGTCACGGCGATCGAGCCCTCGAGCGCGTAGACGGGTGCGGCATCGCCGATCTTGTAGCAGACCGTGGTGAGCAGGCCGTTCTTGCTCGTGACGCGCTTGGCGCCCGTGTTGAGCAGGAGGAAGTTGCCGGTGCCGTAGGTGTTCTTCGCCATGCCCTCGCTGAAGCAGGCCTGCCCGAAGGTCGCGGCCTGCTGGTCGCCGAGGATGCCCGCGATGGGCACTCCCGGGAGCATGCCGTGCGCGCGGCCCTTGCCGTACACCTCTGACGAGGAGCGGATCTCGGGCAGCATCGAGAGCGGGATTCCCATGTCTGCGGCGATGTCGTCGCGCCACTGCAGCGTGTCGAGGTCCATGAGCATGGTGCGGGAGGCGTTCGTCACATCCGTGACGTGGATGCCGCCGGCGGTGCCTCCCGTGAGGTTCCACAGCAGCCAGGTGTCGATGGTGCCGAAGTAGAGGTCGCCGTTGTCGGCGGCCTCACGGGCGCCGTCGATGTTGTCGAGGATCCAGCGCACCTTGGGGCCGGCGAAGTAGGTCGCCAGCGGCAGCCCGACGACCTCCTTGTAACGGTCGGATCCGGCCGAGCCGCCGAGCTCGTCGACGAGCTTCTGCGTGCGCGTGTCCTGCCAGACGATCGCGTTCGTCACCGGGATGCCCGTGTGCCGGTTCCACACCACGGTGGTCTCGCGCTGGTTCGTGATGCCCACCGCGGCGAGGTCGTCGGCGGTCAGGTTGGCGCGGGTGAGCGCGATGCCCACCGCCTCGCGCACGTTGTTCCAGATCTGCAGCGGGTCGTGCTCGACCCACCCCGCTCGCGGGAACACCTGGTCGTGCTCGAGCTGGCCGGACGCCACCACGCGTGCGGACCGGTCGAAGACGATCGCCCGGGAACTCGTTGTCCCCTGGTCGATCGACAGGACGTACTCGGGCATGACTGGCTCTCTCCGTTGAGATGGGTGGGTCGACTAGTGGGTGTGGGGAACGCGGCCGGCGAGATCGACCATGGGCACGATCTCCTGCGCCTTGTCGCGCTCGCGCGAGGCGCTTGCGTCGTCGTGCTGCTGCGCGGCCTTCACGTCCGCGGCCGCACGCTTGCGGTAGAGGTCGACCTCGTGGGCGGTCTGCTCGTCAGACCAGCCCAGCGCGGCCTGGGCGATCGCGGCGACCTCGGGGAGGGCATCCGTCGCCTCGTTCACGAACTCGTAGACCATGCGCGTGCGGCGCATCATCAGGTCGTCGAGGTGGAGGGCGCCCTCGTGCGTGATCGCGTAGACGATCTCGGCGCGGAGGTAGGCGGGAGCGTGCTCGAGGGGCGCCGCGGTCGTCGGGTCGGCCTTGGCGATGGCCGCCAGGTCGCGGATGTTGGCGCCGTAGCGGTGGAACAGGTGGTCGGTCATCGCCTTGTCCCACCCGAGGGTCTCGATCACCGAGGCGAGCTCGCGCTCTGCGGTCAGGAACCCGTGCGCGCCCTCGAGCGGGATGCGCGCGGTGACGCTCGGGTTGTGCTTGGCCGCCGTGCCGAGCGCGAAGTCCACGGCATCCTTCGCCATCACCCGGTAGGTGGTGAACTTGCCGCCCGCGATGGAGACGAGCCCGGGCACGGGAGACGCCACGGTGTGCTCGCGCGAGACCTTGGCCGACTGGGTGCCCTCCTTGGTGCCGGGCTGCAGGAGCGGGCGCAGGCCCGCCCAGGTTCCGATGACGTCGTCGCGCGAGATCGGCCGCGAGAGCACCTTGTTGGCCTCGGCGATGACGTAGTCGATGTCGGTTGCGGTGGCGACGGGGTTCATGAGGTCCTCGTTCCACGGGGTGTCGGTGGTGCCGATCACCCAGTAGCGCGACCACGGGATGACGAAGAGCACGCTCTTGGCGGTCTGCAGGATGAGCCCGGGGGTGCCCGAGATGCGCTCGCGCGGCACGACGATGTGGATGCCCTTGGACGCGAGCACGCGCAGGCCGCCCTCGTCGTCGGCGAGCGCCTGCGACTCCTCGGTCCACACGCCCGTCGAGCTGATGACCGTCTTCGCCTTGACGGGGAACGTCTCGCGCGTCTCGAGATCCATCACGACCGCACCGTCCACCGCGCCGTCGGCGTTCTTGGTGAGCTCGACGATCTGGGTGCGCGATGCCGCGTGGGCACCGTAGGAGACGGCCGTGCGCATGACCGTGAGCACGAGCCGGGCGTCGTCGACGTTCGCAGCCCAGTACTCGATGGCGCCGACCGCCGCCGACTGAGCGAAGTCGGGGAACGCGGCGGTGAGACCGCGGCGCGAGAGGTGGCGGTGGAAGGGGAGTGCCCGCTTGCCGGGCCGCAGGTTCGCGAGCAGGTCGTAGAGCAGGATGCCCGCACCCACGAACGCGCGCTCGAACACGCGCCGGCGCAGCGGGTAGAGGAACGGCAGCGGCCGTACGAGGTGGGGGGCGATCTGCGTGAGGAGGAGGTCGCGCTCCTTGAGCGCCTCGAGCACGAGTTTGAAGTCGAGCATCTGCAGGTAGCGCAGGCCGCCGTGCACGAGCTTGCTCGATCGGCTGGACGTTCCGGATGCCCAGTCCTGGGCCTCGACGACCGCCGTGGAGAGCCCGCGGCTCACGGCATCGAGGGCGATCCCGGCGCCGGTGACGCCGCCGCCGATGACGAGGATGTCGAGCTCCTCGCCGGGGGTGGTGCTTGCCGCGAGGCGCGCGAGCGCGCTGGAGCGGGTCTCGGGGGTGAGTCGACTGTCGGGCATCGGTTCCTGCATCTCGTGTTGTTTGGCGCTTGACCAGCGGCGCCGAGTGCAGCGTATTACCGTGCACCCCATCGATGGCAAATTGCGCAGGCAACCTGCACATACGTGCAGAATGGTGACCATGGACAAGGAAGAGACGCTTCTCGCCGCGTCGTCGATGTACTACCTCCAAGACATCAAGATGGAGACGATCGCGAACCGGCTTCACATGTCGAGGTCGAGCGTCTCGCGGCTGCTCAAGCAGGCCCGTGCCAGTGGACTCGTGGAGATCACGCTGCGACCGACCCCCTCCCGAGCCCCCGGCGTGAGCCAGTACATCGCCTCGCAGTACGGCGTGGAGGTGTACGTCGTACCCGTCGCCGACTCGGCCACGGTCGCCGAGCGGCTCGAGCAGGTCGCCCTCACCACTGCACGGATGCTCACCACCTGGTTCGACTCCGACATGGTTCTCGGGGTCGCGTGGGGCACCACCCTCGGGGCGATCGCGCGCCACCTCACGAAGAAGCCGACGCGCGGCAGCTCGATCGTGCAGCTCAACGGAGCAGCCAACAACCGCACCTCCGGCGTCGAGTACGTCGGCAGCCTGATCGCCCGGTTCGGCGACGCGTTCGACGCGACGGTGCACCTCTTCCCCGTACCCGCCTTCTTCGACTACGCCACCACCCGGCGCGCGATGTGGAGCGAGCGCTCGGTCGCGCGCGTGCTCGACGTGCAGCGCCGGGCCGACATCGCGCTGTTCTCCATCGGCGCCGTGGCGGGCGAGGTGCCGAGCCACGTCTACTCGGCGGGCTACCTCGAGGCCGAGGACATCGAGACCCTCGAGTCGGAGGGCGTCGTGGGCGACGTGTGCACGGTGTTCCTGCGCGCGGACGGCACCTACGAAGACCTCACCCTGAACGAACGTGCAACGGGCCCCACCCCCGCCGAGCTGCGGCGAGTGCCCCGGCGGGTGTGCGCGGTGGCGGGTGACAGCAAGGTCGTGCCGCTGCTCGCGGCCCTGCGCGCCGGCGTGATCACGCACCTCGTCGTCGACGAGCAGACGGCGACCCGGCTGGTGGAACTCGACGCCGCGTCTTAGCCCTTCGCCCAGTCGAGCAGCCTCGCGCGCGGCCAGGTGGTGACGATGCGCTCGGCGGGGATGCCGTTGCCCTCCGCCCGCTCCGCACCCAGATCGATGAGCCCGAGCTGACCCGGCGCGTGGGCGTCGCTGTCGATCGCGAACAGGCACCCCGCCTCGAGGGCGAGCGCGATGAGCGCATCGGGCGGGTCCTGCCGCTCGGGGCGCGAGTTGAGCTCGACGGCGACGTCGTGGGCGGCGCACGCCGCGAATACGGCGTCCGCGTCGAATGACGCACCGGGACGGGTGCCGCGGGAACCCTCGACGAGCCTGCCCGTGATGTGGCCGAGCACCCTGGTGTGCGGGTTGGTGACGGCAGCGAGCATCCGTGCGGTCATGTCGGCCTTGTCCATCTTCAGCTTCGAGTGCACGCTCGCGACCACCACGTCGAGCCGGTCGAGCAGCTCGGGCACCTGGTCGAGCGAGCCGTCGTCGAGGATGTCGACCTCGATGCCGCTGAGGAGCACCTCGTGCTTCGCCACCTCCTTCAGCTGCTCACGAAGCCGCTCGGGGCTCAGCCCGTTGGCGACCCGCAGGCGCGGCGAGTGGTCGGTGAGCACGAGGTACTCGTGCCCGAGCCAGACGGCGGTCTCGGCCATCGAGGCGATCGAGGTGGTGCCGTCTGACCAGTCGCTGTGGCTGTGCAGATCGCCCCGGAGCTTCGCGCGCAGCGGGCTCGAGGTGGTGGTCGCCTGCGCGCGCAGGGCCGCCAGGCGGTCGGGGATGCCCCCGGCCACCGCCTCGCGGATGACCTCCGCCGTCGAGCCGCCGACGCCAGCAACCCCCGTCCAGCGACCGGTGGCACCGCGCTCGGCGACCTCGGCGGCGGGGAGTGCCGCGATCACCGCGGCCGCGTGCCGGAACGCCTTCGTCTTGAACGGCGACGCCAGCTCGCGCTCGAGCCAGTACGCGATCTCGTTGAGGGCGGCGACGGGGTCCATGCCCTCACGCTAGCTGAGGTACTTCTCCAGCGCCTCGGCCTCCGCCTCGACCGTCGCGGCCGCAACGAGGTCGCTCGCCTGAGCGGTCAGCACGGCCACCCACTCGTCCAGCGCGTCCTGCGCGGCACCGCTCGTGATGAGCTTCGCGGTGAGGTCGGTCGTGGCCTGCGCGTAGAGCGCCGCGAACTCGTCGTTGGCGAGGAACCGGTCCACGAGCACGTTCGCCTTCTCCCTGCCGGCGCCGCCCTGGGGGCCACCGTTGCCGCCGCCGGCCTGCGGTCCGGCACCCTGCGGCGCACCGCCCGGGCCGCCCTGCCCGCCCATGCCGGGGCCGCCCCCGTCGACGTTGGCCGTGCCGAAGGCGAGGTTGAGATCCCACGACACCACGGTCATCACTCCCGTCGTCTCGTCGTAGCGCAGGTACGAGTTGTTGCCCGGGCCGTTGATGTCGTCGAAGTTGTCGACGAGATCCTGGAAGGCCAGGTAGGTGGCGAACGAGTCGACATCGAGGTAGGTCGACAGGTCGGCGGCGAACGTCGCGTCGTCGGACTCGTTGATGAACTTGAGGAAGGCGATGAGCGGGGTCAGGTCGTCGTCGCCGGACTCCTGGTCGAAGACATCCGTGTACGACTCGGGGTCGTCGCCGCGGTAGCTGTAGTCGCCCGACGCCTCGGCCTTGTAGACGAGGCCCTCGTCGCCGAACTGCTGCTCGTCCCACGTGCCGTCGGGGTTCTGGATCACGAGGCGGAGCTCCTGCGTGCCGCCGTTGAAGCTGATGCGCGACGACACCGCCTGCTCGGTGGCGAGCCCTGCCTGATCGAGCAGCTCGAGGGCGAGCGCCTCGTTGAGCGCGGTCTCGGTCGAGCTGCCGCGCACCACGAGCTCCGTCGCGTCGAGGTACTGCTGGCCGTCGACGTACTTGTCCAGGTCGATGAGCCACGGCAGCGTCTGCGGCTCGGAGTCGGCGGTCACGGTGCGCAGCGTCGAGTTGCCCTTGAGCTTGATGCCCACGTCGTCGAACTCGGTGCCGTCGATGGTGACGGATGCCGTCGCCCACTCCTTCTCGCCGGTCTGCAGGTACGCCGTGATCAGCGCCTGGTAGTCGGCGTCGGCGAGGTCGATGGAGATGTCGTGCACCACGCCCTCGTCCCAGAAGGTCGAGTCGGAGGCATCCACCGTCGTCGTGGTGGTGGTGGTGGCCTCGGGAGTTGCGGTCGCGGCGCAAGCCGTGAGGCTGCCGCCCACGAGGGCGAGGCTCGTGACGGCGGCGATCCGCCGGGCGATTCGGGCTGCGATGAGCTGGTTCATGGTGCCCACTCCACCGGCCGCGGCTAGGGCGCGGCACTGCGCGGGCTATGGGTTGGCTATGAGCCCGACAGGGGCCGAGAACGTGCTCAGCGAGGCCAGACCGGCCTGAACTGCACGCTGATCCGCGGACCCACCGCCTGCTTGGTCTTCAGGATGGCGTGCTCGTAGGTGCGCTGGCACGAGCCGCCCATCACGATGAGGTCGCCGTGGCCGACGGGGAACTTGAGGGTCGGACCGCCGCCCTTGGGCCGTACCGAGAGCGAGCGCTCGGCACCGACCGACAGGATCGCGACCATCGTGTCGCGCTCGATGGTGCGGCCGACCCGGTCGCCGTGCCACGCCACGCTGTCGTCGCCGGTGCGGTAGAAGCAGAGCCCCGCGGTCTCGAAGACCTGCCCGGGCGGGCGGCCGTAGTGGTCATTGAGCGCGTGCTTGGCGTCGACGAGCACGGGGTCGGGAAACTGGTCGCCCGGCCCGAACCACGACACCAGGCGCGGCACGGCGACGACCTTGTCGTACATCTCGCGCTTGTCGGCCTTCCACGGCACATCGACGGCGAGCCGCTCGAAGAGCGCGTCGGAGTTGGAGAGCCAGCCCGGTCGGAGGTCGATCCAGGCGCCCTCATCGAGGGTGATGCGCTCGACCATGGCGCCCAGCGGGCGCAGTTCGGGCGCGGAGAAGATGTCGTCGAACAGTGAGGTCTGGAACGCGATGCTCATGATCCGACCCTAGCAACATTAGAATGTATGTTCGATAGGAGTTCGGAGAATATCGAAGTGCGCTACCGCTTCGTCGCGTCGTCGGCCATCTCGAGGTACCCGCTCAGCCGGGCGATGAAGTCGTTGCTGGGGCGGTAGGCCGGGTCGGCCGACGACTTCTCGAACTCGGCCTGCAGCTCGTCGATGGCCTCGTCGATCTCGAGCACGGCGAGCGCGTTGCGCTGCTCATCGTCGAGGCGCACGAGGAAGCCGATCGCGCGGTCGATGTCTGCGGGGCCTCCGAAGGCGTAGTCGGGCATTGCATTCCTCTCGATCGGTGAGTCCAGCGTACGGGCACACGGCAACGGCCGGGACCCCACCACGAGTCCCGGCCGTTCCGCTCCCCCGCTCTACTTGGTGATGACGATGTCGCCGATCTGGATCGCCCACGGCGTCGCGTCGGAGAGTGTCGCACGCAGGTAGTTGGTGCCTGCCGGGAGGTTCGCCGTCGGAGTCATCGTGGTCGTCGACCAGTAGTTGGCCGTCGCGACCGGGGCGGTCGAGCTCGTGGCCACGGTCGTCCAGGTCGTGCCGTTCGGCGACGACGCCCACGTGATGGCCAGCGTGGGCCAGTAGTGGTAGATCTTCGCGGTGAACGTCTTCGCGCTCGCGAGGTTCCACGTCACGGTTCCGGGGTTCGCATCCGAGCGCGAGATGCGCGACGCGTCGCCGAGCATCTGGGGCATCGGTCCGGTGGTGTCCAGCACCATGTTCGCCGAATGCGTCGCCGTGAGGTTCCAGGTGTTGAGCGGGTCGGCCAGCGAGCCCGGGTCGGTCATCGTGGTGGCCTCGTGGAACCCGCGACTGGGCGCGAGAGTCGGCGAGAGCACGCCGCCGAAGTAGTCCTTGCCGCCGTTGCCGACGATGAGCGTTCCCGAGCCCTTCGCGGGCGAGGTCGAGCCGATCTTGTAGCCGGTCACGGATGCGATGCCGGTCGGCGCCGCTGCCGGCACCGAGACGAGCAACGGATTCGACGTGAGCTTGTGCGGGTCGGCGGGCTCGCTCGCGGGGTGGTTGCCGTAGAACACGTTGTAGTCGATGAGCGCCTCAGCGGTGTTCGGGTAGAGGTAGTCGCCGGTTCCGTTGTTCACCACCATGTTGTTGCGGAAGCTCCAGGCGCCTCCGGTGGCGCCCGTGCATCCGTCGCAGAACATGATCTTCGACGGCAGGCCCGACTTAACGTAGACCGTGTTGTTGAAGATCTCGGTGTTCACTGGAACGCCGTACGAGAACGTGAAGATGCCCTTCACGCCGCCCCATCCGTCGTTGACGCTCAGGTTGTCGCGCACGACCAGGTTCGAGGATGCGCCCGCCATCATGAGCAGGAACCCGCCCTCGTTGTCGTGGCTGTAGTTGTACTGCACCGTCGTGTTGACGCTCGCGAGGTCGACATCGAAGCCCTGGCCGTCGGTGTCGTGGGTGCGGGTGCCGTAGACCTCGTTGTACTGCACCACCGCGCCGATCGACCGCGTCGGCCAGAGCCCCGCGGAGGGTGCTGTGGTGGATCCCGCCACGGTCTTCTGCCCGGCATTCGCGACGACGTTGCGCTGGATCATGGCGTTGTAGGTGCCCAGTACGAGAATGCCGTCGCTGTCGATGGTGCTCGCGGTGTTGTACTCCACCTTGACGTTGGTGCTGAGGAGGGGCTGGTCGAGGATCCAGTCGGTGAGCGAGACGCCGGCCGACTCATCCCAGAACACGATGCCGCCGCGACCCACGTTGCTCACCGCGTTGTGGTCGATGCTGACACTGTTGAAGGAGTCGTTCTCCTGCTCGGCCCGCACGACGATTCCGCCGTTGGAGTGGGCCTCGATGCCCGTGCAGGTGAAGCAGCCGTTGACGTCGGAGACCGTGGTGTTGGTGATCGTGATGCCGTTGAGCAGACCCGCGCCGTTGTTGTAGACGAGGATGCCGTGCCGCTGCAGCTTCCAGGTGGCCTCCTCCTTGCCGCCGAAGTTGTCGGTGCCCGAATTGTTCTTCACCGCGATGCCGTTGATGGTCCAGTACTGCTGGTTGTAGAGGTAGACCGCGGCGCCGGGGCCGAAGCCGCCCGGCAGCGACCCGCCGTTGATCAGCGGTTTGGCGCCGCTACCGTAGGCGCCGATCGTGATCGGGCTGCCCGACGCGCCCGAGCCGAGGGGGTGGAGCTGGCCGGCCCAGGTCTGTCCGGCCTTGAACAGGATCGAGTCGCCAGGCCCGAACGTGGTCGCGTTGACTTTGGCGAGCGTCTTCCACGGGGTTGTCGTGGAGGTGCCGGCTGCGGCATCCGACCCGCCTGTCGCGTCGACGTAGTAGACGACGTTCGCCGCCGCCGCGGGCGCGGCCACCGCGACCACCGACGCCCCCACTCCCAGGGCGATGGTTGCCAGTGCCGCCAAGATTCTTCCGTGCCTCATTGCAGGTCCCTTCGCGGGCGACGCGGGAGCGCAGCCCTCTGTCATCTTTGACAAAGCGGTATAGCGCTTGCAGATCAAGTGATTAAAGCCCACTTGGCCATTGTGCTAAAGCGCTATATCACAGGATGCACGTACAGCTGCGGCGCGTCAAGTGACGCGCGCTGGCAGCCGAAGAACCGGACGAGGAGCAGGATGCTCGACTCGAGAGAAGGGGACTGACCGGTCGCCGCACTGACCCGAACAGGGCGGCGACCGGTCTAACACGGGGATGACGCCTCTGGCGGCCCCCGTATTGCTTACCCAAGGTCAATGCTGCACTGTACCCGGGGCCGGGGTACAGACCCCAGCGGGCTAAGGAGAGGGTTAAAAGTAGACCGGGCTGTCTATGCGGATTTTCGGCATACTGGGCCGCATGAGCACGCGCGCGTTCGAACTCTCGACCCGGGTGACCGTCTCCCCCGAGCTCGCGATCGACTTCCTGAGTGATCTCGCTGCCCACCGCGGCCTGCACCCGTACCTCGTCGAGGCCCGCGTCGTCGAGACCGGTACCGACTGGAAAGACTGGCGGATCGTCGAGCGGCCAGCGCTCGGGCCGTTCCGGTACACGATCCGCTTCCCGGCCCGGATGACCCGCACCTCGCCGACCACGATGACCGGAGATGTGCTCGCGGCACCCGGGTGCCGGCTTGTCACGACCACGCGCGCCGAGCCCGATGGAGCGGGCGCGATCGTCACGGAGTCGACCGTGGTCACGGCGCCCGCACTCCTCGTCGGGTACATGGCGAAGCACGCGCGGCTCGCGCACGAGCGCACGTACTCGCTGCTCGCGGAGGAGCTAGTTGAACGACAGAACGCCGCTCAGTGAGCGGCGTTCAGTCGTTGCATGGTGGACCTCAGGCGCGAGTGTTAAACCCTGCCCGGTCTGCTCGCTTCGGCAGTTGAGCGAATCCACGGTTTATCAGTATTTTTGTCGTGAGTTTGGGCAACGCAGCACAAGTTCTCACTGTCTCCTTAGGTGGGTCGGCCGCGCATGCCGTGCCCGTGCCGTTCAAGCAAGGTCGGACAATGCCGCAAAAGGAGAGAGATGTCGGTAGGCAGCTTCGCAACGTTGAAGAGTGCCGTCATCTCCGCGTCGGTAGCCAAATCCTGGGGCGCGGCGGTGCTCGAGTGGGACATCGTATCTGTGGAAGAGGATCCGACGGGCGAGGGTGAGTGCGTCTGCGGACAGCTCCACCTCGTGCACCTTTTCACGATTCAGAACCGCCGAAACCACGCCGCGCTCTACCCGATCGGCAGCGTTTGTATAAACCGATTCGGGGTAGCCGATCTCGACTACGAGGTATCGATACTGCCGGGGCTCTGGAAACTGCGTGATGCGATTCGGAAGCGAACGCCGATCGTGCTTTCCTCGGACTGGTTCTCCCGCTCGATGCTTGCCTATTTGTACGACAACGGCGCATTCACCCCGGATCAGTGGAACGGCAACGACGGGGTGCGTGACTATGACTTCCTTCTCGACATGTTCAATAAACGAATCAAAGACAACATCACGAACGCTCAGAACAGAAAGATCTCGGTCCTCCTGAACACCAAAGTGCTTCCGTTTCTCGAATCTGACACGCGACTCAATAAGGAGAGGTGAAGGCATCAGAACTCACCGCGTAAGCCCCACCCCCACGTCAGCAACCTCTAGCCCTTCGCCCAGATCGGGGCCAAGGTAGCGCCATCGCGAAAGGTAGCGAGCCCGCCGACCGAGTGACTCCCCTTCGAGTTGCGTCAGTTCGACGGATATCTCGGCCAACAGTTGCTGATGCAGCTCTTCGCCTCGAAGCAGTACCGGAACACCGAGTCGTGCCGAAAGCTGAACAAACTCCAGGCGCCGCCCGATCATCACGCACCCCGCTCGAAGAGGAGCCAGTGTCTGACTTATGATCGCGAGGGTCGTTGATGTCATACCAATTCGGGACGGGAGCCCTATGGCGTCGTGAGAGCGTCGTATGGTGGCCGGGATTGGTCCACCTGCAACCGACCGGTAGAACAGGTACGGCGTCTGGAAGGACGCCAAAACCTCACGATCGAAGCACACCATGGCGTCGCACAACTGCGCGGAGGCCACGATAGGAATAGGCGAGGTGAACCGCTGGACCCATTGACGGCCGCGCGACGAAATGACGAAACTTGGGTCCAACACAATACCTGGCATGCGGCCCCTTCATAGTCGAGTTGAAGTCATAGTGGACCCTATCGAGCGTTTCAAACCAGACTCGGCATCCAATAGGCTCAAGTTGGATGACAGGCCTTCAGAGTTGACACTGACCCTCGAGCGTCGAGTGGCCCAAGTGTTCTCGGCCGCAAAGTTCCGACCCGTGCTGCGGGCTGGGCGGGCACCCACGCTCGAAGCGAGGCTTTGGCGACTACGCAACGACCTTGCCATGCCAGCGGGGTCCAGTCTCGCGCAAATTTTGGAACGAAGCTACTCGCTTCTCTCTGACACCTATCGCAGCGAATACTTCTACAAAAACCTCATCGCGAACAAGATCGTCGTTGGTCGCCACAGGGCTTCGAACGTTGTCATGCTGAACGAGTTCTCGATCGGTGGTTCCGTAGCTGATTGCGTCTTCCTCAACGGCTCTAGTGCGATCTACGAGATCAAGACTGAGCTCGACTCCCCGGAGAAGTTGCATCGACAACTCGATAGTTACTACCGTGCGTTTTCAAACGTTTTCGTCGTTGCGCACGAGAACTCCGCGGAGCGGTATTTGCGCGAACTCCTCGATACGCCCGCTGGCCTGCTCGTCGTCGGCCCCCGCGGCAGACTGTCTCCAATTCGGAGGGCGCGGGCCGACGAGAGCCGGCTTGACGTACAAACCATGTTCAATGCTCTACGGCAGGGTGAGGTTGAACACATATTGACTGAGGAGTTTGGCCCGCTGCCTCCGGTCGCGAATGGGCTGCGATATGCTGAGCGCCTATCACTTGCGCAGCGAATGGATCCCAGGAGCTTCCAGCGTGGGATGCAGGCAGAGCTAAAGAAGCGTTCGCTGCGTGCCGACAAGGAATTCATCACAGCTCCCGAACTCTTGCCGCTCCGCGCTTTGCTGTTGCAGATGAACCCGACACAAGCACAGGCAGCAAACCTCTCCAGGTGGCTTCAACTTCAGGAGGACGACGGTGTACTTCCCATATCTCAGGGGAAAGCAGTTTGAACTCCTAGCGCTCAAGGAGCTGAGCGGGTTCCTCGGTGAGACCCGCAACGTTTTCCCGATCATCGAGCCCATCCGATCCCCCGACGGCGGCCTGTCGCGTTGCCTTCGGTCTCTCTCCGACTCGAGCGTCCCGTATGCAGTTGTCGCCAACCCGAACGTCGGCGAGCTCCGCGGGGAACTTATTTCGGACTCTATCGCCGCGTTTGTAGCGCAGGAAAGCCTCGGAGAGAAGGGAAGCCTCGCGCTTCTCATCCATGAGAACACGCCAGTCCATCAGCTGCTCGAAGCGTTTGAGGATCGTTTCGGTCACAATTCGCGACTGGTCCTCGTGCACAAGGGTCTCGCGGGCGATTTGGAGTTTCTAAGCACGGAGTCGGCGCGGCTTGGCCGAACCTACAACGTGATCGACGAAGGATTCGTGCGCCCCCGGTACTTCCGGAACTTCGATAGCGCTGGGCTCGGTCGAGTCACGCTGCGGGACGCTTTTCTGCGCGCCGAGAGGAATGCCGACTACCTCCCGCGGGAGGAGTCGGATTTCACGGACGACCATCGCTTCTATATCAGCGAAGGCTGGGTCGGGTTTGGCGACTACGCGACCATCGGCGAACCTTACGTAGAGGGTGGATTCACGCCTCGCGCCGTGGCGATCCATTGGACCTACGAGCCGAACCCTAACGGCCCCATAAAGATTCGGAGCTTCGTTTCAGAAGCGACGAACGGAGATATCGCCAACGTCGGTGGCAAATTCCTCGAGGCCGCCGGAAAGCTCGTGGCCTTTCTCGACAATCACAACATCCACACTCGTGCGTCCGAAGTCATGCGCCAACATTTCGCGGATGGCACCTACCCGGGTCTGGGCATCGTGAAGAAACTCTCGATCCAAAATCACCTCGAGCTAGTCTCGACAATTCTGGCTCGCCCGGCAGAATGACCCTTCGCGCTTGCGCCGCTTGCTTCTCTGCCTCTAGCTGGGTCGCGAATGCCAGTCCACCGACGGGTTCTACGGGCACCTGTGACTTCGGTCACGAATTCAGCCACAGGACGTGGGTGACGACCGCTTGGGTGGACAGCTTCACACAGCTATTCGCCCTGTACGAACCGGGCGAAGATGGGTCCGGCGAGCAGCTGCATATCCAGATCCAGAGCGACTGGAGCATCTTCGCACTCGATAGAGAGGATGACGTGCAGCGCTTCCTCCAGAGCGCAATCCCGGGTCACCCGCTCCTCGATCCGGACGTGAAAGTCAAACTTCGCACCCCGTCAGACGGCCCTCCCGCTGATCACTTGTCGACTTGGGCTTTGTTCTCCGAAGAGATCCGAACTCGCAACCGCTACTTCCCACAGGGCGCTCCGAATCGGATCGTCCTCGAAGAGGCACTCGCGGCCCGCAAGGAGTTCATAGCCGTCGGCCAGGACCTCTTCCGAGCAAGGGTCCTGCCACGGGGCGAGACCTTCTCCACGACCGACATGGGCGCACCACCTCCGCACAAGACTCCCGCCGGACGCGCCAACCCTGTCGGCATTCCTTACCTCTACTTGTCGTTCAGCAAGGAGACCTGTCTGTACGAGGCGCGTGTCGCAAATCACGCGCGCGTGGCGGTTGGCACGATGAGGACGCTCCGCGAATTGGTAGTAGTCGATTTGGCGGATATCGAGGCGCCGGATTTCTTCGGAACGTATGACGACCTTGACGATGTGGACCTGCAGACTCCTCGCGTTCTCACGCACCGCTATCTGAAAGCCCTCGGTGAGGACTTGCGTCGGCCAGTGGACATCCATGAGCAGCCCACCGATTACATCGCGACACAGTATCTTTGCGAGTTCGCAAAGTCCGCAGGGTATGACGGCGTGCTCTACGCAAGCTCACAGCAGCCTCGAGGACGAAACGTAGTGCTGTTCGACAAGGAGCTCGCGGAGTGCGTGTCCGTCGAAACCGTGAAAGTTGTTGAACTCACGGCCCGATTCGAGCCAGCCGTCTAGGGGCCCCATCTGATGGGAGATCCGTCGGCGAGGTCAGGCGAAACCCATATTGGCCTACGGTTACGGTGCTACTCAAGCGCACGATGCGGACGAGATCGTGCCCGCAGGGACAACGGAAGTCGACGCTTGACCAGCAAGAACGACGCCCGACGCT
This sequence comes from uncultured Actinomycetes bacterium, assembly GCA_903920435.1. GTDB lineage: Bacteria > Actinomycetota > Actinomycetes > Actinomycetales > Microbacteriaceae > Rhodoglobus. Next base: position 4,680 of record CAIXMB010000193.1, on the reverse strand, counting down.
AGTCGCGTCGGGCATCGTGTCGGTGCACCTCAGGCAAGGGTGTTCGAACTTGAGGGAGAACCTCCAACGACTCCTGCGAGCCCCGCCTCTCTGACCTGTGCTTCTCGCGCAATGGCTCCGGAATTGCGCATAGTTCGAAGACTCTCCTTAGGTCCCTGAGTTCAATGCATGCGACCTCACGCCCTCCTTCTGCTGCCTTTAGATCGTAGGACGACTTGGGTACACGCAGGTCTGGGGCGGATCGATCAACCACATGGTTGGCGGTAAGCCCAGATCTGTCCACTGAGTCCCGTCCAGGCGAAGCAGCTCGCCCGAGAAGGTAATGGCATGCAAATCTCGAACCAGTACGACATCCTCACCCCACGCCGGTAGCTCCCAGTCTTCGACGTCGTCAAACAGAGCGAATTTGGACCATGAGTAAAGGTTGCCATTCGTGTCAATAGCTCCCACCTCGGAGCCGGACCCATCGTCGATTCGCTCGAATTCGATGTCCGTGTCTACGAGAGTTGGTGAATACACAGGGTCGAGCGCATCGACGAGGCTAACTCCGCTAAGGGCGAGCGCAGCCCTTCCCCACTCCCACAATTGGTTGTTGGAGTCGAGTGCGAAAGCAGAGTTTCCTACGAGCGCGATATCCACGAAGGTGACACCCGGAACGTTGATCTCGTCCCACGCCGTGTACCCAGACCCGCCCGTCCCTAGTAGACCATAGGCGTTGTCCCCGTACCCCCAGATGTGCCCGTCTTCGTCCAAAGCGAGTACGGTACCGCTGTCGATGCGCACCTTTACGATGTCAAACCCACTGGGACCCAGAGAAGGCACGTAGTTGTAGTCCGCGCTCGGTATGTTCCAGTCCTTCACTCGCAAACCCCACGAATATAGGTCGCCGTTCGAATCCACGACGTAGGTTGTCGCGCCATCGGGAGTCACGTCGACGTCGATGTACGAACCGGAACCGACCGTGCCGACCTCTCCATCACCAGCATGGGCAAGGTTCGCATTCGACCAAAGCGGCAGGCCCCACGTCGAGACGACTCCGCTCTGATTTACTACCGTGCCGTGCGAGTCTGCTGCAACGGCTCGGACAACCCGACCCGGAACTCCACCATCAGGTACGGGCACCGGCACAAATGTCTCCACAGAACAGGCAGTGTCCTCGGAGAACGGGGACATTACGAAGCCTGCGTTGCTTCCCGTTGCCCAAGTTTGCCCCTGCGCACTCACGGCAAATGTGGCGTCCCCCGAGCTCACGTCTCTCCATCGATCCTGGGAACGCGTTGCGGTGGCCGCGATCAGGTCGGAGCACACCGGGTAAAAGAGCACCGGATCCAGTACTAAGCAATGCAGTCCGATTGCATTCGATGTGAAGATTCCAGTCCACGACGCCTGGTCGTTCCAGCGCACGTATGCCTCGTGTGATGGCATGGACGCGCGAATACCGGTGGCGATGACGAGACCACTTCTAAAAAGGTCGAAATGGGCCGAGTAGGTGATGGCTCCGAAGTCATACACCGGATTCCACCCGGGCTCCCCGCCAAACACGGCACCGCTGGGGCAAAACGGATCGTTGGCGATGTGACTAAACGTTACCGAAGCATACGATTCGCTGATGTATCGATCCTTGAACACCATGTTGGTCTGGGACGCTCTATCCGTCGCCCAGTCCTCATCCTCGGTCAGGTTGTAAACCGTCGTTGCGCCGGTGTTCTTGTCGAAGGCTGCGCTTTGGTCTTCCCAGTCAACTCTGTAGTCCATCATCGTTCGGTAGTCCTCGATGCCGTCACGTGGCGGGGCAAAGCCGCGGTCGTCGCCTAGAAAAGTGAAGTCGGCGCCGGTGGTATCGGGTATTTTGTCGAACCAGTCCAACCCAATACATCCCTCGACGATCTGGGCATCGAGCAGTTCCGTGCTGTCCGAGAGTTTTGCGTACGGAATGAACGTCCGATAGTTAATTTCGGTGCTGTCAACGAGGGCGCCCGGGTCCTCGAACTGCGAACTCGGGCTACCACCGCGCAGACTGAGCGGTTCTGCCGGCGTAGCAATGGAGACCCTCATGCTCGAGTCGATCGGGAGATCCGTAGCGCTCGCCGGAGGATCACTGGGTGAATGTGTCGAGACCAGTTCGATCGCGTAGACGGTCTCAGGGTTCAGTCCTCGAAGAGTGAAGTTTGGGGCGTTACCTTCCGCGACTGAGACGCCATCGACGATCACGCCGAATATGTCGGCGCCATCGGGCGGCTCCCAAGCGAACGTCATGGTTGATGGCGTCACGGCAGTAGCGAGGACCGGCACGAGCGTTTCTTCATCAACCTCAGCGGGGTCCCCCACCTCCTGGGTGGGTGGGTTTTGCGCCAAGTCGGCGAGATCGTCGGGACTGGTCGAGTAGGGAACCGTCATGTACACCTTGATCTGCACGGGGTCTCCCGAAAAGGTTGTGCCGATGACAGTGCGCTCCCCAACGTCAGTCGTGTCCGAATCGACCTCGATTGCTTCCGCATTGCTGTCCGCGAAATCGGAAAGATCGGACAGGTCGAGAACAATCGCGGGCTCGAGCGGTTCGCCCTCGACGGAAAGGGCCACGTCATCCCAATAAACCGCACCACTCGTCGGGGATGCGTCATTGTGACCAAAACCCCAGTCCATTTCGGTGGACGACGCCGTAAAGCTGTAAGTGATCTCCTGCCACCCAACAGTCGTGGCCGGGCTTGACCCTCCATCTATCCCGAGCGAAATGTCCGAAAGGCCCGTGGTTGACGACGCGTCCACCCAGGCGGACAGCGTGTATTCCTTGCCTATGACCAATCCGGTCAGCGTGTCCCACATACCAACCCAGTAGCCCGTCAGTCGGCTGGACAACGCCAAGGACCAATCGCCTGCATGCGAATTTGCCGTGGTGACTGATGCGATCGTGGATCCGTCATTCAACCAAGGAACCTGGGCGAAGCCAGTCAGCTCGTAGTCATTGCTGTCGTGGCCCACGGCAGGGTGCGTTCCCGATCCATCGGTGTACTCATCTTGTTCGACGGACAGATCGTCCCAATAGACGGCACCGCTCGAAGGTGTGGCGTCATTGTTTCCGATCGACCACTCCTGCACCGTGTCAGTGGCGGTGAAGGTGTACGACAGCTCCTGCCAGCCGGATGTATCCGCCGAGTCAAATCCCACTCCATGGACGTCGAGGGACACGTCTGACAGGCCTGTGGTCCCGGAGGCATCGACCCAGGCAGAGATTGTGTAATCCCGTCCGATCGTGAGATCGGTGATCTCTTCCGACATTCCCACCCAATAGCCGGAAAGCTGACTTGACAATGCGAGAGACCAATCGCCGCCATGCGAGTTAGCGGTTGTGATAGATGCGACGGTCGAGCCGTCTTGCAGCCAGGGATCGGTTCCCATCCCGGAAGGCTCAAAGTCCTGCTGACTGAGAATCGTGGGCGCTTCTGTCCGAGCCGCGCCAAAGGCGACGGACTGATCGGCGACCCCCAGCAATCCGGCCGAGAGCGAAAGTATGGCTAGCCCTGCCACCGATCGGCGGATCCGAGTCAGGTTGGACTTTTCGAGGGACAAAGAGATGGCGTGAGAGATTGCATTCACCGTGAACTCCCCAGAATTAGGTGACTAATGCTGTGAGCGTAGACCCGGGTGCACAGACCTGTCTGTAGGGCTTAATGTGGACTGAAGCTCATATTTTGTCCCCCGCCTTCCATCGGATTCGGCGGCTGCCTGCGTGCCCCGCTTACTTGACGACGGGCCCCGAGACCTCTTTTTGGCTCTCAATGCCAGATAGAGTTCCCCACCACTGGGTGTCTGTTCGCGACGGATTGGTCTGAGCGGCCACGATCCCGAGCGAGCCTAGGTTGAACAGCGTGTAGAAGGCCGAAGAACCTTCTTTTCCATCCGCTGCAGATTCGCGCACGCCTCCGAAACCTGGCGCATTCAAGGTTGTCCCATCGGGAAAAGCGATAGCCACACCCTTCAAATCGCAGGTTCCGTTCGGTTCGTGATCGAGATCGTCAACGTTTATCGCACTGAGTCCAGCACAAGCGGGCAAATTGGCATCATCGGGGTCCAAGCCCGGACCGCCCGATGCGCAACTCGTCAACAGACCAACTAGGGCTATGGCGACTGGGATCACAAAACGCTCACGCCGCATGGCTCTCCTTGGGTCGAGACTGGCTTCCACCCGCCTGTCACGTAGTAAATCAGTGATCGGCTAACCGAGGATCCCCCAATTCGGGACGTCGAGCCAACCACCATGGACCTTCTACTGCCCCTCGACCACGCTTGAGCGTTTCAGCACCTTCCTGGCCGCGGCAATCCATCGGATCGGTGCCGGCGGTGAAGCGCCGTCATCGATGCCCCACCCGCTACGGAAAGGACCATCCTCAGCGGCTTGTTTGGAACAGAGTTCGGACGGGGGCTGGCCAGGATCGAGTCCACCGGGGCGAAAGGTTTACGCAGTTGATCAGCAAAAACGACGCCCGACGCTAGTCGCGTCGGGCGTCGTGTCGGTGGACCCTAGGAGATTTGAACTCCTGACCTCCTCGATGCGAACGAGGCGCGCTACCAACTGCGCCACGGGCCCCTGCGCCGCCGAAGCGACTCAGACAAGGAACAAGGTTATCAGAATGCGTAGCGACCGAACCGCGCAAAGTCGGCGAGAGTAAAGGCCGCATCGCC
>CAIXMB010000192.1 GCA_903920435.1 uncultured Actinomycetes bacterium | reverse complement strand
GCTCGAACTCGAGCGGGTCCGTCAGGCGGAAGTAGCTGTCGACAGTCGACTCCCCGAGCTTCCACTCGAGCAGTTCGAGACCGCCCTTCTCCACCACGCGGTCGATCGCCCACGTGGCGGTGCGCCGGTCGACGACGTCCGCGCGCGGGATCCATACGTCGCTCGAGCCGGGCCGCTGCACGAGCACTCCGGCGTCGGTGAGCGTGAGGGAGGCGTCGCTGCGGAAGCCGAGACCGTGCACGGCGATGCGCTCGAGCGGCTTTCCCGCGGCAGTGGTCGCCACGTACTTGCCGTCGAAGGTGCCGATCGGCGATCCGAGGTCGTCGGGGGCCGCGAGGGGTGCCGCGACATCCTTCTGGCGGCGCTGGCGTGCGCGCCAGCCCGTGTACATGAGCACGAGCAGTACGACGAGGAGGGCGATGACGATCGCCATGAGCTGGGGTCTATCCATGGTGTGCCTCCTTGGCAACGCGCTCGGCGTCGACGAGCTCGCCGTCGAGCACGGTCGCGTGGCCGTTGTGCACGGTCGCGATCACCCGCCCGGGAAGCTCGCGGCCGAGGTACGGCGAATTGGTCCCCTTGCCGCGCAGGTCGCCCGTGGCGAACGTGCGGCTGGCGGCGGGGTCGTAGAGGGTGACGTTCGCGGCGCTGCCCACGGCGAACGGCGTGTCGTAGCCGGCGAGCAGGCCGATCTCGGCGGGCATGCGCGAGAGCACGCGCGCGACATCCGACCAGTCCAGTTCGCCGGATGCCACGACGGCGGCATGCACGACGCTCAGCGCCGACTCCAGCCCGACCATGCCGTTGGCGGCCTCGTCCCACGCGCAGTCCTTGGACTCCGTCGGGTGCGGCGCGTGGTCGGTGGCGACGATGTCGATGGTGCCGTCCGCGAGGGCGGCGCGCAGCGCGAGCACGTCCTCCTCCCGCCGCAGCGGCGGGTTGACCTTGAAGCGCGAGTCGTAGCCGCGCGCGAGCTCCTCGGTCAGCAGGAGGTGGTGGGGCGTGACCTCGGCGGTGACCTGCACGCCGCGCGCCTTCGCCCAGCGGATGACGTCGACGGAACCCGCCGTCGAGACATGGCACACGTGCAGCCGTGCGCCCACGTGCTGGGCGAGCAGCACATCGCGCGCGATGATCGACTCCTCGGCGACGGCGGGCCAGCCCGCGAGGCCGAGCTCGCTCGAGAGCGCGCCCTCGTTCATCTGCGCGCCGAGCGTGAGGCGGGGCTCCTGGGCGTGCTGGGCGACGACTCCCCCGAAGGTCTTCACGTACTCGAGCGCGCGGCGCATGAGCAGTGCGTCGCTCACGCAATGGCCGTCGTCGGAGAACACGCGCACCTGGGCGCGGGACTGGGCCATGGCGCCGATCTCGCTCAGCCTCTCCCCCGCGAGCCCCGCCGTGACCGCGCCGATGGGGCGCACCGTCACATAGCCGTGCAGCTCGCCGAGCGACTGCACCTGCTCGACGACGCCAGCGGTGTCCTGCACGGGCATCGTGTTGGCCATCGCGAACACCGCCGTGAACCCGCCGATCGCCGCGGCACGCGAACCGGTCAGCACGGTCTCGCTCTGCTCGAATCCCGGCTCGCGGAGATGGGTGTGCAGATCGACGAGCCCCGGCAGCGCGACGAGGCCGTCGGCGTCGACGGTGGTCGCACCCGACGGCGCTTCGTCGACGAAGACGCCGTTCTCGACGAACAGGTCGGTGCGCGTGCCGTCGGGCAGGGTCGCGCCGGTGATACGGATACTCATGCGTCACTCCCAGAGAGCAGGTGAAAGAGCACAGCCATCCTTATCGAGACCCCGTTGGCGACCTGCTCGAGCACTGTCGACTGCGGCGAGTCGGCGGCTCCAGCTGAGATCTCAAGGCCGCGATTCATGGGGCCGGGGTGCATGACAATGCTAGCCGCAGGCAGGCGGGCCGCCCGCTCGTCGTCGAGCCCCCACTGGCGCGAGTACTCGCGCGCATTGGGGAAGAAAGCCGCGTTCATGCGCTCGGCCTGGATGCGCAGCATCATCACGACGTCGGGCCCGGCATCGACGGCCGCGTCGAGGTCGTAGCTCTGCGTCACGGGCCAGCCCGCCACGCTCACCGGCAGCAGCGTGGCCGGCGCGACGAGGCTCACCGTGGCGCCGAGAGTCGTCAGGAGCCACACGTTAGAACGGGCGACGCGCGAGTGCAGGATGTCGCCCACGATCGTGACGGTGACACCGTCGAGCCCCTTGCCGCGCGACGCACCGCCGTGCAACCGACGGCGGATGGTGAAGGCGTCCAGGAGCGCCTGGGTCGGATGCTCGTGCGTGCCGTCGCCCGCATTGACGATCCCCGCGTCGATCCATCCGCTGTCCGCGAGCACGCGCGGTGCCCCGGATGCCGAGTGCCGGATGACCACGGCGTCCGCTCCCATGGCGGCCAGGGTCTGGGCCGTGTCCTTGAGGCTCTCGCCCTTCGACACGCTCGAGCCCTTCGCGCTGAAGTTGATCACGTCGGCGCTCAAGCGCTTGGCCGCGACCTCGAACGAGACGCGGGTGCGCGTGGAGTCCTCGAAGAACAGGTTCACGACGGTCTTGCCCCGTAGCGTCGGCAGCTTCTTGACCTCACGGTCGGCGACGCCCGCCATGTCCTCGGCGATGTCGAGCAGCGCGATCGCCTCATCGCGGCTCACATCCTTGGTGCTGAGCAGGTGCCTCACTGGATCGTCACCTCCTCGCTGTCGTCGATCTCGGCAAGCCGCACGTTGATGCGCTCCTCCGCCGAGCTCGGCAGGTTCTTGCCGACGAAGTCGGCGCGGATGGGCAGCTCGCGGTGGCCCCGGTCGACCAGCACCGCGAGGCGCACGGCGCGCGGCCGTCCGAGATCGCTCAACGCGTCGAGCGCGGCGCGGATCGTGCGGCCCGAGTAGAGCACATCGTCGACGAG